>JBOHAJ010000075.1:0-3686 GCA_050697715.1 Gaiellaceae bacterium | reverse complement strand
GTCTTGTACACGTCCTTCAGGAGCGCGAACCCTCCGGCCATGTCCCCGTAGAGCGTCGCGTAGCCGACCGAGAGCTCGCTCTTGTTCCCCGTGGCAAGCGGGAGCCAGCCGAACTTGTTCGAGAGCGCCATCACGAGGAGCCCGCGCACGCGCGCCTGCACGTTCTCCTCGGCGATTCCGGGCTCCGTCCCCTCGAACGGCCCCGCAAGGGCCGCGCCGACGGCCTCCACGATCGGCTCGATCGGGAGCTCGAGATAGCGGGCGCCGAGGCCCTCGGCCACGCGCCTGGCGTCCGTGCGCGTTCCCTCGGACGAGAACCTGGACGGCATGGAGACGCAGACGACCCGGTCGGACCCGAGCGCCTCGGCTGCGAGAGCCGCCGTCAGGGCCGAGTCGATGCCGCCCGAGATGCCGAGCACCACCTCGCGGAAACCGTTCTTCTCGACGTAGTCGCGCAGGCCGAGCTCGAGTGCGAGCCGCATCTGCTCGAGCTCGTCGAGGAGCGGCGCCGTCCGGGGCTCGACGGCCCCGCCGGACGCTTGCTCCGGGATCTCCACCACCGGAGGGTTGGGCAGCTCGCGCAGCGCGCGTGCGAGCGCCCGGCGGCGGGCGTCGCGGAGCCTTCGCGCCACCGCGGTCGTTGCGTCCACGTCCACCACGAGCAGCGCCTCCTCGAACGCCGGCCCGCGCGCCACGATCTCGCCGCTCTCGTCGAGCACCAGGCTGTGCCCGTCGAAGACGAGCTCGTCCTGCGCCCCGACCGCGTTCACGAACGCGATCCAGCAGGAGTTGTCCCGCGCACGGGTGGCGAGCATCTCCTCCCGCTCGACCCCTTTGCCAAGATGGAACGGAGAGGCCGACACGTTCGCGACGACGTGCGCACCCGCAAGCGCGAGGTCGGTCGCGGGTGGCCCCGGTTGCCAGATGTCCTCGCAGATCGTCGGCCCGACCAGAGCGTCGCCGCAACGCAGAAGCACGAGGTCGCGGCCGGGCTGGAAGTAGCGGTCCTCGTCGAAGACGCCGTAGTTCGGAAGGAACTGCTTGCGATAGACGGCCTTCACGTCTCCGTCCACGCAGATCGCGCAGGCGTTGAAGAGGTCGCGGTCGAGGTGCGGGAAGCCGACGAGCGCCGCGAGCCCCTTCGTCTCCGCGGCGACCTCCTCCAGGGTCCGCGCCGCCGCGCGCAGGAAGCCCGGCCGTAGGAGCAGGTCCTCGGGCGGGTACCCCGTCACCACGAGCTCGGGGAAGAGGACAAGATCGGCCCCGGCCGCCCTGGCCTCCTCCAGGCGGGCGAGGATGCGGTCGCGGTTCCCCTCGAGGTCGCCGACGACCGTGTTCATCTGCGCGAGGGCCAGACGCATCCCGAGCCCAGTCTAACAGTTTACGACTCTGAGTTGAAAACCATGGCGGGCGTGAGCGCCGAGAGGGCGAGCTCGACGTCCGACTCGTCGTTGTAGAGGTGGAAACAGAAGCGGATCGAGCCCGCCCGCTCGGAGCACGCGACGCCGGCGGCGCGGAGCCGCTCGACCGCCGCCTCGGCGCCCTTCACCTTCACCTGCACTATCGGCGAGGACGGCTCGGGTTGGCCGAGCCGCTCGCTGAACGTCCGCGCCAGCGCGAGATTGTGCTCGGCGACGCGCTCGACGCCGAGCTCGTGCAGCAGCTCGAGGCTTGCCCGCGTCCCGGCCGCTGGGATCCACGCGATCGACACGTCGAGCCGTCGCGCGTCACGGGCGAGGTGCCGCGGCAGCCCGTAGTAGTCGTCGTACGCGTGCTCAGCGGCCTTCCAGCCCGACGTCCAGGGCTCGATCTCGTCCAAGCGCTCGGGCTTCACCCAGAGGAACGCGAGCCCGCGTGGACAGAGCAGCCATTTGTACGCGTGCGCGGCGAGGTAGTCGAGGCGCGCGACGCTCACCGGCACCCCGCCGGCGGCCTGCGTCGCGTCCACGAAGAGGCGCACCCCGGTCGCCTTGAGGGCCTCCAAGTCGGCGACGGCCCCGTCGGAGGACTGGACGAGGCTGACTGCAAGGAGCGCGGTGCGCTCGTCCACCGCCCCGGCGAGCTCTTCGAGGGGCCGCGCGCGGATCTCGACTCCGCGTCCCTCGAGCCCCACCCAGGGGAAGATCGTGGAGGTGAAGTCGCGCTCGCACAGGACGATGTTGTCGCCCGGGCTCGTCGGAAGGCTGGCGGCTACGAGCCCGGTCGCGACCGAGACGGCGGAGACGAGGGCGACGTCCCGCGCCTCGGCTCCCACGAGCCGGGCGAAGAGCGCACGGCACGCTTCGCCGTCCTCCTCCCACCGCAGCCACGATTCGCGTCGGCGCCAGCCCTCCGCCGCCCCGACGACCGCCGCCACCGTCCGGCGGGGCGGCAGGCCGTACGTGGCCGTGTCGAGGTAGCCGGCGGCGACGCCATCCTCGTACTCAGACGGCGCGAGCAATGTCCTCGAGCGTCTCCGGGTTCTCGACCGACGAGAGATCGCCCGGATCCTTCCCCAGGGCCTTCGCGCGCACCGCACGGCGCACGATTTTCGCGCTGCGGGTCTTCGGCAGGGCCGGGACGAAGAGGATGCGGGCCGGCCTGAACGCCTTTCCCAGGACGCCGGCCGCCGTCGCCGCCACCTCGGTCGCGAGCGGCTCGCCGGCCGCGTGTCCGGGCGCGAGCACGCAGAACACCCACGCCACCTCACCCTTCACCTCGTGCGGGATGCCGACCGCGGCCGCCTCGGCCACGGCGGGATGCGCCACGACGGCCGACTCGATCTCCGCGGGGCCGATCCGCTTGCCCGCGATGTTGAGGGTGTCGTCGGAGCGTCCGTGCAGGAACCAGTAGCCGTCCTCGTCCGCCGAGGCCCAGTCGCCGTGCACCCATACCCCCGGGATGGTGCGCCAATACGCGTCCAGGTAGCGCTCCGGGTCATGCCAGAACCCGCGCGTCATCCCAGGGAAGGGCTTTCGGCACACGAGCTCGCCCACCTCGCCGGTGCCGACGAGCGAGCGACCCTCCGGGTCGACGACGTCCATCGCCATCCCGAGCGCGGGCCCTCCGAGCGAGCAGGCCTTGATCGGGATCGCGGGTGTGGGCGAGAGGAAGCAGGCCCCAACCTCGGTCCCGCCGGAGCAGTTGATGATCGGGCAGCGCCCGCCGCCCACCCGCTCGAAGAGCCAGAGGTAGGGGTCGGGGTTCCAGGGCTCCCCGGTCGTGACGATCGTGCGCAGGGAGGAAAGGTCGTGTTCCGGGTCGCCGTGGGGAGCGAGCGCGCGGACCAGCGTCGGGGAGACCCCGAGCACGGAGACGCGCTCCCGTTCGACGAGCTCCCACAGGCGGTCGGCGGGGCGGTCCGGCGCGCCCTCCATGAAGACGAGCGTGGAGCCGAGGGCGCCGCCGCCCACCACCAGCCAGGGACCCATGATCCAGCCCATGTCGGTCGCGAAGAGGATCACGTCCTCGGGATGCGCGTCCGCCTGGTAGGCGACCTCGCGCGTGATCGAGACCAGGAAGCCGCCCTGCACGTGGAGCACGCCCTTCGGCTTCCCGGTCGTTCCGGACGTGTACGTGAGCAGGTAGGGGTGCTCTGCGTCCACCTCGAGCGGCGGCAGCTCGCCCGGACTCCCTGCGACGACCTCTCCCCAGCCCCGGTCGCGCGACCAGACGACAACGTGCTCGACCGACGGCGCCTCGTGGAC
>JBOHAJ010000074.1:0-3076 GCA_050697715.1 Gaiellaceae bacterium | reverse complement strand
GTCCGGAAGAGAGGGTGCGGTGAATCCCGGCGTCCTTCCTTTTGCACCCTCCCGGTCTGTGGAACGACCGAGTGAAGCACTCCCCCGTCCTCACTTGTAGGTGGGGTCGAAGGGGGCTCTCGCAAATTGCACTGACTTCACGCTTGTCCACACCCGTTTCCTCAGGTCCTCTCCACAGGTGGGGACGAACGGTTGCTGACTCGGCGTGGCCGGCTCCTGACCGGGCTCGAGGTCTGGCAAGAAACCGCTTCGTCGAACCTTGTGCTCGACGGAACAAGCGCACCGTCGCGCGAAACGCCTACTCTCTAGGACCGTGAAGCGCGTCGCCCTGGCCGGACTCCTCTCGGCCGCCTTCCTCGCGGGCTGCGGGGGCGGCGAGAACCTGCAGCCCGAGCCCGAGCCAGAGGCGCGCGCGATCCCGGCGGCACAGGTAATCGAGCGTTTCCGCCAAGCGCCCGGCCATCCGCGTTTGCGGACGGCGGCGGGGGCGGACGCGGCCTGGGAGCAGCTGGGCCTCGGGCTGAACGCGTCGCAGCAGCTCCTCCGCCGCTACGGCACGTTCACGGTCTACGTCGTGAGGTCGGGGCGCGACGCCGCCGTGCGCTCTCTGCTCTCGAACAAGGAGACGCGGAAGCCGCTCGAGGAGGACGAGCGCGGGATCTACTGGGAGTACGACACCCTCGCGCGCTCGTGGGTGGCCAACAGCCGCTACGGCGCCAACGTCGTACTCGCCTGGTGGAACGAGAAGAGCGAGCCGGGGACCGACGCCCGCTGGGAGCGCCTGCACGAGATGATGTCCAGCCTCCTCCGCGGTTGAGCGTCCCCGAGCCCGACGAGGGCCTGCGGCTTCCGGCCTGGAGCCTGCCGGCCGACGCTGTCGAGCGGATCGCGCTCCCCGCAGCGTGGCCGGAGCGGATCTCGCGCGAGTGGGCCTGGGAGAGCTCGACGGGCAAGAACGTCAGCGTCTGCATCCTGGACAGCGGGGTCGAGCGAGGGCACCCGCTCGTGGGAGAGCTCGACGGGGCGGTCGCGGTCTCGGTGGACGCGGACGGCCGGACGAGCGTGGAGGACGACGAGGAAGGGGATCTCTGCGGCCACGGAACCGCTTGCGCCGGCATCGTCCGGGCCCTCGCCCCCGACTGCCGCCTCTTCAGCGTGCGGGTGCTGGGCGCCGGCTACACCGGAAGCGGGCCCGCGCTCGTGGCCGGCCTCCGCTGGGCGATCGAGCAGGGTTTCGACGTCGTCAACATGAGCCTTTCGACGACCAAGCGGGAGTTCGCCGAGACGCTGCACGAGCTCGCCGACCTGGCGTACTTTCGACGCACGATGCTCGTCGCCTCGGCGCACAACATGCCGGTGGAGAGCTTTCCGTGGCGGTTCGCGTCCGTCGTCTCGGTGGGAAGCCACGAGGAAGAGGAGCCGCTGGCCTTCTTCTACAATCCGGCGCCTCCTGTCGAGTTCTTCGCACGCGGGCTCGAGGTCGATGTGTGCTGGCTCGGCGGTGGGCAGTTGCGGGCGACGGGCAACAGCTTCGCGACGCCGCACATGAGCGGGGTCTGCGCGCTCGTCCTCGGGAAGCATCCAGAGCTGACGCCTTTCCAGCTCAAGAGCGTGCTCTACCTGACCGCCACGAACGTAGGAGGAGGAGGAGAGTGAGCGAGGACCGGCTGCGGGCCGCTGTCGCCGCGGGGGTACTCGCGGCCGAGGAGGAGCACCTCGCTCTTCTCGGCGCGATCGTCGAGGTTGCACGCGCCATCTTCGGGGCCCGCGCCGCGTCGATCTTCCTCCTCGACGAGACTGCGGACGAGCTCGTCTTCGAGGCAGTCGCGGGCGAGGGCTCCGACAAGCTCGTCGGTATGCGCTTTCCCTCTAGCACGGGCATCGCTGGCTGGGTGTTGGTCACGCGCCAGCCGCTCGTGCTCGAGGACGTTGCGGAGGATCCACGCTTCGCCCGCGACGCGGCGGAGGCGACCGGCTACGTGCCGCAGGGGCTGATGGCCGTGCCGCTCTTGCACGGTGAGCGGGCGCTCGGCGTCCTCGAGGTGCTCGACCGTCCGCAGCGCTCGCGCTTCAGCCTCGAAGAGATGGATCTGCTCGGGCTTTTCGCCAACCAGGCGGCGATCGCGCTCGCCCTCCTTCAATCGGCGCGAACGGCCAAGGCCGCGCTCGCCGGCAGCGCCGCGGACATCGAGGTCGTCGCGCGCCTGGCAGAGTCGCTGGCGCGGCTCGAGGGCGAGCCCCGCGAGGCGGGGTCACGACTGCTGACCGCGCTCGAGGAGATCCTGCGAAAGAAGTGAGCCGGGCGGCGGTGCGCGCCGCCCGGCTCGAGCCCGCTTAGCCCGACTAGCTCTTGAACCTGTGGGCTTCGACGTCCGGATCGGAGTCGCTTGCCTTCCGCTTCCGATCGGCATCAGGGTCGGGAGCCTCCGAACCTTCCGCGTAGGCCTTGGTGCGGTGCGCCTCCACGTCGGGCTCGTCCTTCCCAGCCTTGACCTTCTCGCGCTCTTCCTCCACGGGTCCTCCTTTCGTCGGCGCGGATGCGCGGGACTCTGCATAACGAGACGCGCAGCGCGCCCCCTATCTTCCCACGCTTTGCAGGAAGGCGAAAGGCTGCGATCCTCCGCCGGATGGCGGGCGAGCTTCGAGGCCGGACCGTCGAGTCGGCTCACGCCCTCCGGGAGGTCTTCCGCAACCCCGGGCTGCGAAGGCTCGAGCTCGCCTGGGCCAGCTCCATCACGGGCGAGTGGGCCTCGGCGGTCGCGCTCGGCGTGTTCGCCTACAGATCAGGGGGAGCCGCGGCGGTCGGACTCGTCGGTGTCATTCGCTTCATCCCCGCGGCTGTCGCCGCGCCCTTCGCCGCGCTTCTCGGCGACCGCTTCCGGCGGGAGCGAGTGATGCTCGTCGCGGACATGACGAGAGCCGTGGCGATGGCCGGCGCCGCTGCGGCGGTGCTCCTCGACACGCCCGCCGGCCTCGTCTATGCGCTCGCGGGCCTCGTCTCCCTCGTCTCGACGGCCTTCCTGCCGGCGCAGGCGGCCCTGCTCCCGTCGCTCGCGCGGACACCGGAGGAGCTGAC
>JBOHAJ010000073.1:0-4207 GCA_050697715.1 Gaiellaceae bacterium | reverse complement strand
AGTGTCGTCGTCGACTCGAACGTCTACCGCGAGTACCTACACCTCGTCCGTACCGGGCCGGACGGGTGGAGGATCGTGAACGCGCTCTGGCGGTTCACCTAGTGCCGGAGAGGCAATGACAGGCGACGACGAGCGGCACCTGCTCCGGGCGATCGAGCTCGCTCGCCTCGCCCGCGAGCACGGGAACCACCCCTTCGGCGCGCTGCTGGTGGACGGCGAGGGCAACGTCCTCCTCGAGGCCGAGAACACCGTCGTCACCGAGCACGATTCCACGGGCCACGCCGAAGCCAACCTCGTCCGGCTGGCGAGCCGGCAGCTCGATCCGGCGGCCCTCGGGGGCTGCACGCTCTACACGAGCACCGAGCCGTGCGCCATGTGCGCGGGCGCGATCTACTGGAGCAACGTGCGGCGGGTCGTCTTCGCTCTCGGCGAGGAGACGTTCCGCTCCGTCGCCGGTGCCAATCCCGCCAACGACGCCCTGGCGCTGCCCTGCAGGGAGGTCTTCGCCCGCGGGGACCACGCCGTGGAGGTCAGCGGGCCGCAGCTCGAGGAGCAGGCCCTGGCCGTGCACGACGAATTCTGGGCCTGACCCGAAGGCTCAAAGAATCTGCGCGAGGAACTGCTTCGTCCGCTCCTCACGCGGCTCCGTGAAGAAGTGCTCGGGCGTCCCAGCCTCGACGATCTCGCCGTCGGCCATGAAGACCATGCGGTCGGCGACGGCGCGGGCGAAGCCCATCTCGTGGGTGACGACGATCATGGTCATGCCCGACTCGGCCAGCTCCTCCATGACCTCGAGCACCTCCTTGATCATCTCCGGGTCGAGCGCCGACGTCGGCTCGTCGAAGAGCATGATCTTCGGCTCCATGGCGAGCGCGCGGGCGATGGCGGCCCGCTGCTGCTGGCCGCCCGAGAGCTGGAGCGGGTACTTGTGCGCCTGCTCGGGGATGCGCACGCGCTCGAGCAGCTCCATCGCCTTGCGGCGCGCTTTGTCCTTCGCCCAGTGCCGCACCTGCCGCGGCGCAAGCGTGACGTTCTCGAGCACGGTCAGGTGTGGGAAAAGGTTGAACTGCTGGAAAACCATCCCGACCTCACGCCGGATCTCCTGGATGTTGCGCAGGTCGTCCGAGAGCTCGATCCCGTCCACGACGATGCGGCCCTTGTCGTGCTTCTCGAGGCGGTTGATGCAGCGGATCATCGTCGACTTGCCCGATCCGGACGGACCGCAGACGACGACGACCTCCTGCCGGTCGACCTTGAGCTCGACGTCTTTGAGCGCCTGGAAGTCACCGAACCACTTGGAGACGTCATCGAGGACGATCATGGGCTGGCCGTTCTGCACGCTCATCGCTCCCCCAGTCCGAGTCGCCGCTCGAGCCGCTGGCTCTCGCGCGACATCCAGTATGAGCCCGCCCAGTACACGAACGCGATGAAGACCAGCGTCTCGAAGATGAGCCCCTGCGCGAGGAAGTCGGGCTGTTTCGTGATGTTCTCCGCGACCGAGAGCAGGTCGGAGAGCCCGATGATGAAGACGAGCGACGTGTCCTTGAAGAGGCTGATGAACTGGCCGACGAGGCCGGGGATGACCGCCCTGAGCGCCTGCGGAAGGACGATCAGGCGAGTCGTCCGGAGCGGGGAGAGCCCGAGCGCCTGCGCCGCCTCGACCTGCCCGTGCGGGACGCCCTGAAGCCCGCCCCGGACGATCTCGGCGACGTAGGCAGCGGTGAAGAGCACGAAGGCCACGAGGGCGCGCGTCACCTCGTCGGGGCGGCCGACTCCGGGCGGCAAGAAGAAGCCGAGCATGAAAGCCGCCATGAAGAGGATCGCGATGAGCGGGACGCCGCGGATGAGCTCGATGTAGACGACGCAGACGAGCCGGACGGCCGGGAAGCTCGAGCGGCGGCCGAGTGCGAGCAGGACCCCGAGCGGGAACGAGAGGAGGATCCCCCCGACGGCCAGGAAGACCGTCAGGAGCAAGCCACCCCACGCGTCCCAGCCGACGCCGCCGAAGCCGACGATGATCGCAAAGGCGAGCGCGATGCCCGCGAGGACGGCGAGCGCGACCCAGCGCAGACGCCGACGGGGCACGCGCGCGCCGAGGAAACGGAAGGCGACGGCGACCGCGGCGACCCCCACGGTGAGGAGCGTCGCCTCGAGCGAGCTGGCAAACACGAGGAGCACCACGACGAGGAGGACGAGGGGAGCGACGCGCCGCAGCGCCTCGCGCCTCGGGGCGGGCGAGCCGCGCCCCTCCTCCACCTCTGTCCTCCGCAGCGAAGCCGCCGCTCCGGCTCCCAGCCCGAGCGCGGCCGCGAGGACGAAGAGCGCCGCCCACACGCGCCAGAGCTCCTCGCGCGGAAAGCGCGAGACCATCAGGTTCGTCATGTTGCGCTCGATGACCTCCCAGCGAGCGTCGATGAAGACGAACTGCGCCACCCGAAAGAGGGCCAAGCCGAGGAGCAGGGCGAAGAGGACGGTGAGGAGCGCGTTGAACCAGCTCGAGAAGAGGTTCGCTCGCGCCCATTCAGCCGGGGGGAGGCGCCGCTCGGGCGGGCCCTCCGGCTCGGGAGTCGGCGGCGGCTCGAGCGCGTCCACGCGGGTCGCCATCAGCGTCCCTTCAGCGTCAGCCGCCGATTGACGAGGTTGGTGATCAGGGAGATGCCGAGCGAGAACATGAGGTAGGCGAGCATGAGGACGAAGACCGCCTGGGGCGCCGGCCCGCCTTGTCCGATCGTGATGTCGGTGATGCGCGTGATCTCCGGGTAGGCGATGGCGACGCCGAGCGACGAGTTCTTCACGAGGTTGAGGTACTGGTTGGCCATGGGCGGGACCGAGATGCGAAAGGCCTGCGGGAGGACGACGAAGCGCAGGCGCTGGAGACCCGAGAGGCCGACCGCCTCGGCGGCCTCCCCCTGCCCGCGCGGAACGGCGAGGATGGCGCCGCGGACGATCTCGGCGATGTGGCTCGCCGTGTAGAGAGTGAGCCCGATCAGGAGAGCGGCGTACTCGGGACTGAGGCGAAAGCCGCCCGTGGTGGCGAGCTCGCCCCGCTCCGGGAGCGAGAGTCCGAGTGGCCGGCCGGAGACCAAGAAGGCGACGACGAGCGCGGCCGCGACGACTCCGGCGCCCCACAGAACCCGGTGGTGCGGCTCACCGGTCCGGTCGAAGCGGCGCGTGCGCCAGAAGACCACCGTGGCGGCGGCCGCGAGCCCGGCGCCGGCGAGCAGGAGGAAGAGGCCAAGGCTCCCCGTCCGGTCGAAGCCCGGGCCGACCAGGCCGCGGTTCGAGACGACGATGACGTTCCAGTCGACCGCCGTGCGGATCGGGG
The DNA here is from genome assembly GCA_050697715.1 of Gaiellaceae bacterium. Lineage (GTDB taxonomy): Bacteria > Actinomycetota > Thermoleophilia > Gaiellales > Gaiellaceae > DASQWP01. Next base: position 882 of record JBOHAJ010000073.1, on the reverse strand, counting down.
GCAAGCGCAGGAGCACCGCCAGCCACCAAAAGAGGATGATCACGAGCACCGGGATGTTCCGCAGCGTCTCCACGTAGAGTCCTGCCGCCCGGCGGACGAGCCAGTTCGGTGAAAGGCGCGCCACGCCGACGATGACCCCGAGCACGGTGGCGAGGAGGATGCCGAGGAAGGAGACCATGGCGGTGTTCTCGATGCCGACGAGGAGGGCCTGAAACAGACTCTGCGAGGAACTGAAGTCCGAGTCGGGGATGGTGAAGCCGGCCGGCTGACGCAGGTAGCGGAAGTCGCGTCGGATCCCGAGCTCGCGCAGGTTCGTGACGAGGTTGTCGTAGAGGAAGAGGAGAAAGAGGGCGACCAGCAGGAGGAACACCGCCTGGAACGCGAGGCGCAGCACACGGACGTCCCGCCAGGGAGGCGGACGGCGGCGGCCCGTGGCTACGGCGACGCTCATTCCGGGGGAGGTATAGAGGAGGGCGCCCGAGGACGCCCTCCTCTCCTGCTCGGTCTAGCGGTACGGCGGCGCGTAGTGGAGGCCGCCGTCGGTCCAGAGCGCATTGAACTCGCGCTCGAGCTGGAGCGGCGAGTCCGGCCCTAGGTGCCGCTCGAAGATCTCGCCGTAGTTCCCGACCTGCTCGACGACGCTGACCGCGAAGTCCGCCGGCAGGCCGAGCTCCGGGTCGAAGGGCTCGGGCGTCCCTCCCAGCTCCGCCGGAGCGGGCTGCCCGAGGAAGCGCAGGACCGAGGGATCGTCGCTTTCGAGCATCTGCTGGACGTTCTCCGAGGTGATCTCCAGTTCCTCCGCCTGGATCGTGGCGAGGATCGCCCAGTTGACCGCGTCCGCCCACCTTGTGTCACCGTCCCGCACGACGGGGCCGAGCGGCT
>JBOHAJ010000072.1:0-5479 GCA_050697715.1 Gaiellaceae bacterium | reverse complement strand
CGCGCCGCCTGGGCCTGGCGGCGATACGCCTCGGCCGTGCTGGCGGCGGGGAGCGACCGTGTGCTCGAGGTGCGCTACGAGCGCCTGTCCGCCGATCCCGACGGAGTCGCCGACGAGCTTGCGGCCTTCCTCCAGACTCCTCAGGCGCCGCTTGCGGCCTCGCTCCGGGCGGCGCACGGCACCTCCGTCGGCCGCTGGCGGCGTGAGCTCACGGAGGAGCAGCTCGCCGACGTCCTGGCCGAGAGCGCGGAGCTCCTGACCAAGCTCGGCTATTTGCAGAACGGCTAACCTGCTCTATCCTTTCAGCATGGCGGTTTCCCGCGGCCGCACGGTCAGGCGGAGGGAGCTCGCGGACGTCCGCGCCGACCTGCGGCGTCGGTACACGGACGACCAGATCCTCGGCGAGCTACGTGCCTGCGCGGAGCGCCTCGGACGCTCGCCGACGATGCGGGAGTTCGCGGCCGACCGGAAGACACGGGCGCACCCGCAGACGGTCGTGGGGCATTTCGGGAGCTGGAACAGGGCGAAGCGGCTCGCCGGGCTGCCCGCGAGGCGCTTCGCCACGCTCGAGGAGCTCCTCACGCAGCTGCGCGGGCTCGGCGAGGAGCTGGGCCGCGTCCCGACGGGCCGGGATCTCGACGAGCGTCGTGCGTCGCTGCCCTCGAAGTCCCTCTACCGTCTCGCCTTCGGCTCCTTCACGAACGCGCTCCGCGCGGCCGGCTTCGACGTCCCGCGCGCCGAGGAGCGCCTCGAGCGGGCGCTCCTCCAGGGCGAGCGCCTTGCGAAGAGGCTCGGCCGGCTGCCGAAGCTCGCCGACTGGGCCCGTGCCCACGCCCGTGATCCCCGCTTCCTCAGCGAGTGGCAGGTATATCGGCTCTTCGACCACCGCGGCGGCGGGTGGCCCGCCTTTCAGTCCCTCCTGCGTGAGCGGCTCGAGCGCGAGGGCGTCCAGGTCGCCCCGGACGGCCGCCTGAGACGCAGGCGTCGGTAGGTGCCCCTCCAGGCAATACACGCCTGCTTCTGGCCCGCGATCACGCGGCGCCAGAGTCCACCCTCCTCCTTGCCAAGGCTGTCTAGCCTTGCCTGCGGACGAGTGCGGCCTCTGGCTTGGTGCTCGCGACCCAGAAACGGGGCAGCATCACCTGAAGAGGCACTAGCGACCCGCTGCCGGCGCCGCGATGGCGGCGAGGCGGGCGAGGCAGAAGCTCCGCTCCTGCGGGGCCCGCACGGCGGGGAGATGCTGCTCGGTGAAACTCCGGTCGGGCGTGAACGACTCCTCGTGCACGATCCGGCCGCCTGAGACCGCGAGAAGCGTGCCCTCGGGCACCTCGCGGCGCACGAGGCGCGCGCCCGTATAGCGCTCGACGAGCCGGAGTGCCTCCTCGGTGGAGGCGAAGACGAGCTCCCGCTCGCCCTCGCCGGTCCAGAGCGGGCGGCCGATCCCGCGGGCGAGGAAGACCACCTCGGGGACGCGCTCGTCCATCCAGGCCGCCGCCATCGAGCCGTAGAGCTCCTCGAGGGCGGAGGCGCGGCTCCACTCGCGCTCGGCGAGCGCGAAGATGGCCTCCGAGTCCACGGTCATGCCGGGCTCCCCCCGCTCGAAGCCGTAGCGCTCGAAGACGTCCTCGTCGTTGGCGATGATCCCGTTGTGGATGCCCACGACCTTCCCGTGGCGGACGGGATGGTTGTTGGCCGCGAGGCTGGGGTGGCCCTTCGTGTAGTCCCGCACGTGGACGAGCACCTGGCGTGCATCCGCGGGCACGCTGATCGACTCGAGGAGCTCGCTCGCCCCGGTGCGCTGCTTGTGCACGCTGGGCTCGACGCCTGGGCCACGGTAGGCGTACCCGACCGCGTCAGCGCCCCTCCCGGAGATCGCCGCCAGGAGCGTCTGCACCGCGAGGACCCGGTCGACCTCGCTCTCGGCACTCAGGCTATATCCAGCGATCCCGCACACGTAAGACAGTCCCGTCCAATGCTAGAAACGTTTCCGGACGATGGGCCCCGAACGGCCGCAGCGCCACCGTTCCGGATATTCACACTATAGCCATCGGCGTCCCGGCTGACGCCCGCCATCCCCCGGAACGGTGGCGCTCCTCAAGCCGCGGCTCGGGCGCGCCGATAGGGGGTTCGTGGAGCATCAGCCTGCGGAATTCCCGGCTCCCAAGCCGCAGTCCCACCCTGAGGTCGAGGAGCCGAAGCTCGAGCTCGTCCAGGAGCCCGCCGAGGCGCCGGCCGAGGTCGAGGAAGAGGAGCGCGTCGAGGACGACGAGTCGTACCAGACGCAGGACCCGCTCAAGCTGTACGTGCGCCAGATCGGTGACGGACCGCTACTGACGGCCGCCGAGGAGCGCGAGCTCGCCCGCCGCAAGGACGAGGGGGACGAGTGGGCCAAGCGCCGGCTGATCGAGTGCAACCTCCGCCTCGTGATGTCGATCACGCGCAACTACGTGAACTCTGGCGTGCCCCTGCTCGACCTCATCCAGGAGGGCAACCTCGGCCTGATCCGCGCGGTGGAGAAGTTCGACTACCGCATGGGGTTCAAGCTCTCCACGTACGCGACGTGGTGGATCCGGCAGGCCGTCACGCGGGCGATCGCCGACCAGGGGAGGACGATCCGCCTCCCGGTCCACGTGGTCGACCAGGTGCGGAAGGTCATGCGGGCGCGGCGCGTGCTCACCCAGAAGCTCAACCGCGATCCGCTCCCGGAGGAGATCGCCAAGGAGAGCGGGTTCGAGGTCAAGCGCGTCCGAGAGCTCTTCGAGCTCGTGGAGGACCCGGTCAGCCTGGAGACGCCCGTGGGCGACGGCGACTCGATCTACGGGGACATGCTCGAGGACACGAACTCGGAGCAGCCCGACGCCGCGCTCGCCGGGCTCCTTCGCGTCGTGGAGCTGCAGGAGGCGCTCGCCTCGCTCGACGAGCGCATGCGCCACGTGCTCGAGCTCCGCTTCGGGCTTACGGGCGAGCCGCCCCGCACGCTGGAAGAGGTCGGCGCCGAGCTCGGCGTCACCCGCGAGCGTGTCCGCCAGCTCGAGTCGCGCGCCCTGCGCGAGCTCCAGGCTGTCGCGCCGGAGCTGCGCCTCTACCTCCGCGCCGAGTAGCAACCCGCCGGCGCGCTGCTTGTGTTCCACCGGCACAAGCCTGTGGGACGGCCGCAAGGGACGACCCGTTGAGGGCCGCCGCGAGCAAGGGCGCGGGGAAGAGGACTTTGTACGCGTGGAACACAAGGTGTCGGGGGTGGACGCCGGTAGGGTGGGGAGGATGGTCGGGTTCGTGGACGTCCACTCGCACGTCGTGCCCTCGGGGGACGACGGGGCAGGCTCCGTCGAGGACGGGCTCGCGCTCTGTCGCGAGGCAGTTCGGCGCGGGACGACCGTCCTCTTCGCCACCCCGCACGTGTGGCCCTCGCTTCCGCTGCCGATCGAGCGCGAGCGGGCGGTGCGTGCCGCTCATGCCGAGATGGCCGAGGAGGCGGCCGGGTTCGGGCTCGACCTCCGCCTCGGCTGGGAGCTGACGCCTTCGCCACGCCTGCTCGCCGAGGAGCCGGGGCGGTATCGGCTCGCCGACCTGCCCGCAGTGCTCCTGGAACTGCCCTTCCACGGCCCCCTGAGCCTCGCTGAGGCCCTCGCGGAGCACGTCCAGGCATCGGGCCTCACGCCGGTCATCGCGCACCCCGAGCGCGCTGAGGGCGTCCTGCAAGACTTCGGCGCCGCCGAGCGGCTCGTGGAACGGGGCTGGGTGCTCCAGGTGAACGCGACGAGCCTGCTCGGCTACCACGGGCCGGAGCGTGAGGCGGTCGGCTGGCGGCTGGTGGACGAAGGGCTGGCCGGGCTCGTGGCGTCCGACGGCCACCGGCGCGCGCGGCCCCCGCACCTGGACGACGCCTACAAGCTCGTTCGCGCGAGGGTGGGGGAGGCCGCCGACGGCCTCTTCGACGGGACGCAGCTAGGCGTGAACCTGGTCGCGCGTGGCCACCGCGTCGATCTCGCGCAGCGACGCTAGGCGGGAGAGCGACTCGATCTCGATCTGGCGCACGCGCTCGCGCGTGATGCCCAGCCGTCTGCCGATGTGCTCGAGGGTGTGCGGCTCCTCGCCCCGAAGGCCGTAACGGAGCTCGAGCACGCGCCGGTCGCGATCCGGGAGCGACTCGAGAGCCCGGTCGAGGGCCTCTTTCTGCAGGCGCCTCTCGGTCACCTCGTCGGGGAGGGGGTCGTCGCCGGCGACGAGGTCGCCGAAGACCGCGTCCTCCTGCTCGCCGATCGGTTGGTCGAGGCTCGTCGAGGCCCGTGCCGCCGCCTTCACCTCCATCGCCTGCTGGAGCGGGAGGCCGGCCTCGTCGGCGATCTCCCCGAGGCCCGGCTCGCGGGCGAGCTGCGTCCAGAGATGGCGCTCGGCCCGGTGCATCTTCTGCATGCGCTCGACCACGTGCACGGGGACGCGGATGGTGCGCGCCTTGTCGGCGATCGCGCGCGCCACCGCCTGGCGGATCCACCAGGTGGCGTAGGTCGAGAACTTGAGCCCGCGCTGCCACTCGAACTTCTCCACGGCCCGGATGAGCCCGAACATCCCCTCCTGGATCAGGTCGAGGAAGGGGAGGCCCTGGTTGCGGTAGTTCTTGGCGATGGAGACGACGAGACGGAGGTTGCACTCGATCATCCGCTTCTTCGCCTCCATGTCGCCGCGCTCGATCCGCTTGGACAGCTCCACCTCGTCCGCCGCCGTCAGGAGCGGGTGCCGCCCGATCTCGCGCAGGAAGAGCTGGAGCGCGTCCGTCGTCGTCTCGAGCGGCTCTGTGCCCGGAACGCGGACGTTCTGGGGGATCTCCTTCGCCGGGGCCCCGACCACCTCGATGCCGCGCTCCTCGAGCTCCCGATGGAACGCCTCGACGTCGAGCAGGTCGATGTCGATCAAGTCGACGGTCTCCTGGACTTCCGCGTGCTCCACGAAACCGGCAGCCTCGGCGCGTTCGACGAGTTGCTGAAGTTCCTCGTGCTGGGCGAGGATCAATGCTTCTTCAGGCATCCAGAGAAGCTGTCTGTGTCATCCAGGATCGGGGAGGAGCAAGCGGCGCGGTGCCGCGTTTACCCTACCCGCCGCGGCACGGAAGTCAAACCTCGGCCGCCGACGACCGCAGGCTCTTCACGCGCTACTCGACGAGTGAGACCGCGCGGGCGCCGAAGTCCGGGACACCGGCCGTCTCGGTGGCGATCCCCTCCCAGATCACGCGGGTGAAGTGCCCGTAGAGCTTGTTCTTCTTCGAGCCCTGGATCTCGTAGCTCGTGATCACGTAGCCCGCCCAGCCGACCACCTCGTACTCGAAGTTCGCCCCGCCGCCGCGCGTGTTGCGGTACACGGGGAAGAGCATCTCCGTGTTCAGGCGCGCGTCGAGCGCGTTCTTCACCTGGCTCGAGTTGAACTTCGCGCCCGGGTCCGAGTAGTACCAGCCGAGCGGCATGGTGCCCGCGTAGCCGTTCAGGAT
>JBOHAJ010000071.1:0-4441 GCA_050697715.1 Gaiellaceae bacterium | reverse complement strand
GTCATGTGGATCGTCCTCGTCGCCGCGTTGCTTGCCGGCATCGTGGCGCTCAACGTGGCCGTCCTCCGCCTCAACATGCAGGCGGAGGAGCTCGAGACCCGGCAGGAGAAGCTCGCGGCCCAGCGCGACCAGCTCAAGGCCGAGCTCTCGACGGCTGCGGGCACCGGCCGCATCCAGGCTATGGCGACCGAGAAGCTCGGACTTCTCCGCCCGGACGAGACCACGTACGTCCATCTGGGACGAGCGAAGCGCTGAGCCGCGATGCGCCAGGCGAACAGGCGCATCCGGTTGGTCGTCGCGGTCTTCGCGCTCGTCTTCGCGATCGCCGTGGGGCGGGTCGCCTGGCTCCAGGCTGTGAAGGCGCAGGCGCTCGACCGCCTCGCCACGAGCCAGCACCGCGAGACGATCGCCGTTCCCGCGCGGCGCGGGACGATCTTCGACCGCGCGGGAGTCGAGCTCGCGATCGGCGAACGGGCGACGACGGTCTACGCGAACCCGCGGCAGATCATCGACCCGAAGCGGGCGGCGGTCGTCGCCGGGCGCGCCCTCGAGCGCGACCCAGGCGAGCTCTACGAGCTGCTCGCCGACCGCTCGAGCGGCTTCGTCTACCTCGAGCGCAAGGCCGACCCGGAGAAGGCGGACGCGCTCGAGCGGGAGGGAATCGTCGGCATCGGCTTCTACCCCGAGGAGCGGCGCATCTACCCCCAGGGGGACGTCGCCTCCGAGGTGGTCGGCTACGCAGGTCTGGACAACCAGGGCCTCTCCGGCCTCGAGCTCTCATTCGACGGCCTCCTACGCGGCGACGACGGCTCGAAGACGACCGTGCGCGACCCATTCGGGCATACGCTCGACATCATCGAGACCGAACCCGTTCGGAACGGCCGGGACGTCTACCTCACCGTCGATCACACGATCCAGGGTGAAGTCGAGCGCATCCTGCGGGAGACGCGTAAGCAGTGGTCGGCGAAGGCGGCCACCGCGGTCGTGATGGACCCGCGCACGGGTGCGATCCTCGCGCTCGCCGTCGAGCCGGGGTTCGACGCGAACAACTATCCGAGCGTCGCACGCCGTGCGCCCAGTCGGCTGCGCAACCGGGCCGTCACGGACACGTACGAGCCCGGCTCGACCTTCAAGGTCGTAACGATCGGGGCCGTGCTTGAGGAGGAGGTCGTCACACCCTGGAACCGCTTCACGCTCCCGTACTCCATCCAGGTCGCCGACCGGGTCATCCACGACGCGGTCGAGCGGGGGAGGCAGACGCTGACGGTCGCGCAGATCCTCTCCCAGTCCTCGAACGTCGGCGTCGTCACCCTCGCCCTCGAGCTCCAGCGGCAGAAGCTCTCCGAGTGGATCAGGCGCTTCGGCTTCGGGCGCCCGACAGGCATCGACTACCCGGGCGAGACGAAAGGCATCGTCCTCCCGCCCGACAACTGGTCGGGCTCGACGATCGGGAACGTCCCCATCGGGCAGGGCATCGCCGTCACCCCGTTGCAGATGGTCGCGACCTACGGGGCGATTGCGAACGGAGGCGAATGGATCCAGCCGCACCTCGTTGAGCGGGTCGAGGGGGATGAGGCGACGAGGCCGAAGCGCCGGCGGATCATCTCGAAGCGGACCGCCCGGCAGCTCCGCAGCATGCTGCGCGGCGTCGTCGAGGAGGGCTCCGGGACGGCCGCTCAGGTGCCGGGCTACCGCATCGCCGGCAAGACGGGCACGGCCGCGAAGCCGGAGCCGACCGGTGGGTACTCGACCTCGCGCTACGTCGCCTCCTTCGTCGGTTACGTGCCGGCGAGCAAGCCGCGGTTCGTCGTGCTCGTGACCGTGGACGAGCCCCGGGGGGCGATCTGGGGCGGCGTCGTGGCGGCGCCCGCCTTCGCCGAGATCGCCGGCTTCGCCCTCCAGTACCTGGAGGTGCCGCCGGACGCCCCGGGCACCGACGCCGACGGCTAGCGGCCATTGTTTCCCCGCGGTAGGGTGCGGGCAGATCGAGGCGTGCACCCCGGCCGGCTCCTGGCACTTGCCTTTCTCGCGGCCCTCGCTCTCGCTGGCGGATGCGGCGGCGGCGACGATGCCGGTGGGGCGGGCGAGGGCGTAGAGGCAGAGATCTGGGTAGAGGACGTGTGCACGTCGCTCGTCAACTTCCAGAATCGCGTCGGCGACAGCATCCAGACGCTCCAGACGAGCGTCGCGGGCGCGTCGGGGCCTGCCGAGGCGCGCGACCAGGTCGCGGAGTTCCTCGGCGACCTTGTGAGCTCGAGTGACGAGCTCGTCTCGGACCTCGAGTCGGCCGGCATCCCGTCGGTCGACGAGGGGGAAGCGGTGGCGGGTGATCTGCGCGAGGCGCTGGAAGGGTTCTCGCAGAGCCTCGCGGACGCCCGCGAAGACATCGAGAACACGCCGCTCGAGCCGCAGGCGTTCCAGGAGGAGCTCCAGGCGATCGGAACGTCGATCGAGACGGGAGTCGAGTCGGCCGGGGCGGCCTTCGACGAGCGCAAGTCCAAGTACGACATCCCCGACCTCGACGAGGCCTTCGAGGGCGAGTCGGCCTGCGCCGAGATCCAGGGGTAGAGCCAGGCGGCGAAGGCGGGCCGGCCCCGGGGGCCGCCGCGGGCCTCCCTCCAGTTCCCGCCTATCGCGTAGGTTCGCGCGCGGGTGTGACGGTGTGAGCCAGAATTCCCAGGAAACAAGCACATTTTCAACCCATGGGCGAGAAGGAGGGAGGGAGGCCCGCTGGTAGAATCCCCCGCCATCGAGCTGGAGACGCTGAGCCTGGCCGTCGGCGCCGTGCGCACAGTCAACCCCGCGCCCGCCGACGTCACCGACCTCGTCTACGACGCGCGCCTCGCTTCTCCGGGCGCCCTCTTCGCCTGCGTCCCGGGCCTCCGGGCTGACGGGCACGACTTCGCGCGCGACGCGGTTGCCGGCGGCGCCGTCGCCCTCCTGGTCGAGCGCGAGCTCGACCTTCCCGTCCCTCAGCTCGTCGTCGCGGATGCCCGCCGGGCCATGGCCCTTGCGGCCGACACCTTCTTCGGCCACCCCACGCGCGAGCTCCAGGTCGCGGGGATCACGGGCACGAACGGGAAGACGACCACCGCCTTCCTCCTCTACGCCATCCTCGCCGCCGCGAAACGGCGCCCCGGCCTCCTGGGCACGGTCGAGCTGCGCATCGGCGGCGAGCGACGTGCCGTCACCCGGACGACCCCCGAGGCGATCGACCTCCAGCGCACCTTCCGCGAGATGCTCGACGCCGGAGACCGGAGCTGCGCGATGGAGGCCTCCTCGCACGGCTCGCAACTCCGGCGCCTCACGGGCACCCGCTTCGCAGCGCTCGTCTTCACGAACCTCTCGCAGGATCACCTCGACCTGCACGGGACGATGGAGGCGTACTTCGACGCCAAGCGCCAGCTCTTCGCGGAGCCCGATCCGGACGGGAACCGCTCCCCCGCCGCCGTGAACGTCGGCGATGCGCACGGCCGCCGGCTGGCCGACGAGCTGCGCGCGCTCGACGTCAGGCTGCTCACGTTCGGACTGACGCTGGAAGCGGACGTTCGCGCCGAAGCCATGCGGCTAACGGCCGACGGCGCCTCCTTCGTCGCTGACGGGCTCGAGCTGCGCACTCGCCTGCGAGGCCGCTTCAACGTCGAGAACGTCCTCGCCGCGGTCGCGGCCGCCCGCCTCCTCGACGTTCCCGACGAAGCGATCGTGGTGGGCGTCCGCCACGTCGCCGGCGTGCCCGGCCGCTTCGAGCCCGTGGAGGAGGGGCAGGCTTTCACCGTGCTCGTCGACTACGCGCACACGCCCGAGGCGCTCGAGAACGTCCTCGCCGAGGCCCGCACGCTCACGAACGGCCGCCTTGTCTGTGTCTTCGGTTGCGGCGGCGACCGCGATCGGGCCAAGCGCCCGCTCATGGGTGAGGTCGCGGGTCGCCTCGCAGATCGCGTGATCGTCACCTCGGACAACCCGCGCAGCGAGGAGCCCCTCGCCATCATCGAGGAGATCCTCGCCGGCGTCCGGGGCGACGCCGAGGTCGAGCCCGACCGGGCCGCCGCGATCGCCCGGGCGGTCGACGAAGCGGAGGAGGGCGATGTCGTCGTCATCGCCGGCAAGGGGCACGAGCAGGGGCAGGAGTTCCGCGACCGCACGGTTCCCTTCGACGACCGCGAGGTGGCGCGGGAGGCGCTTCGCCGCCTGCCGAGCGCGGCCGCGTGATCCCCCTGAGCCTCGACGAGGTGGCCGGGCTCGCGCGCGGGCGGCTGGTGCGCGCGCGGGGAGCCGGGCGCGTCACGGGCGTCACGATCGATTCGAGGAACACGAGCGCAGGAGACCTCTTCGTCGCCGTCGGGCGCGGCGCCGACTTCGTGGACGACGCGCTCGCCGCGGGCGCCGCTGCCGCGCTCGTCCCCGAAGACGCCTTCGGGGCGCTCGCCGCCCTCGGCGGCGC
>JBOHAJ010000070.1:0-4873 GCA_050697715.1 Gaiellaceae bacterium | reverse complement strand
GACCCAGTCCGAGTCGGCCACGCGTCTGAAGGCGTCGTAGAGCGGTCGTCCGAACTTCGCGCAGCAACGGTCGCGCTTGCCGTGCGTGCAGACGACGAAGAGCGGGTGCTCGACGGGAACGCCGGGCGTCGCCGGCCCGGCGAGCGCGTGCGCGAGATCGATCCCCAGCAGGTCGTCGTGGTGGTCGAGCTCGAGCGTGTAGAAGCGCTCCTCGCCCGGCCGGGAGCAGCCGAAGAAGACCCGCCGCCGGCCAGGGCGGCGGCGCTCCGGCTTCTTGACGAAGAGAAGTCGGGCGTGCCCGAGGCGGTCGAGCTGTCCCCGGAGGTGCGCTTTCAGCTCCGCGGAGAGGAGGCTGCCGCCAAGCACGTCCCGGTCCCACATGCCGCGGTACTCGACCAGGATCCAGTAGTCCACTCGGCTCGCCGTCGCCGCGAGCGGCTCCGCGTTCTCGCTCGAGACGCTCGCGCAGAGCGCGCGGCCGCGGACGTCGGGCTGGCGTTCGAGGGACACAACCACGGGCATACCGTACCCCACCTGTCAGGGGGACCTTACAAGCGACGCCTACTGCAAACCGGGGACGCGCACCGACGGGTTCCCGGGATGTCTGATTCGCAGGCGGCCTGCCACTGTCCGAGAGGATCATGCGGCAGCGCCTCTCCATAGCACTCTCGGTCGCCGCGCTCCTGGTCGCCGTTCTCGGCGCGACCCCCTATGCGGAAGCGCACGGGGTTGTGCATGCCCTCTTCGCCCACAACGCCGACAAGGTCGACGGACTGCATGCCTCGAAGTCGCCGCGCGCCGGCCGGTTGCTCCCGCTCGGCGCGGGTCTCAAGTTCCCGGCCTCGGTCATCCCGGCCGGCGCGGCGGGTCAGGCCTACTCGACCTCGGTGGCCTCGGCAAGCGTGCCGGACTCCGCGGCCGCCATCGCGAGCCTCGACCTCGGTGCAGGCAAGTACGTCATCTGGGCGAAGGGCTGGTTCCAGAACGCCGGCGCCCCCGGACTCGTCACCTGCACGCTCACCACGGGCGCCCAGCTCGATCGCGCCGACTTCACGCTGCCCACCTCCATCGCCTCGGCTGCGAACTTTGTCGGCCTGCACGAGTTCGGTACGGCAGGCACGGTTGAGCTCAGCTGCTCGGACGGGGGCGGTGCCGTGGACGCCGTCGCCAACGACGTGAAGATCGCCGCCCTCAAGGTCGCGACCCTGGCGACCGGCTAGAGCCCCTCGCCCTCCTGGGCGACCACGCAGATCACCTGGCCGGTGGAGACCGGCTCCCCCGCGGAGACCGAGAGCCCGGTGACCAGCCCGTGCCGGTGGGCGGTGATCTCATTCTCCATCTTCATCGCCTCGACGACGCAGATGACCTGCCCCTCGCGTACCTCGTCGCCTTCGGCCACCTCGACGGCGAGGACGGTTCCCTGCATCGGGCTCACCACGGCTTCCTTCGCGGAGGCATGGTGCGACCCGTCCGCCTCGCGCTCACGCCGTCGCCGCGCCAGCTCGGCGTACGGCGGCTCCGGGCGGAGCAGCGTCACGTCGAAGCGCCGCCCGTCGAGCTCGACAGGGAGGACGCGCTCGCGCGTCCTCCCTGCTAGGGCGGGCAGCACGCGCGCCTGCGCGCCCATGCGGGCAAGCTCCGCTGCCCGCCCTGCGAGCTCGGCGCTCTCCACGATCCCGTGGCAGGTCTCGCCCGCGACGAAGCACGGATGCTCGAGAAGCGCGCGGTGGAACCCGAGGAGCGTCGTCACGCCGTCGATCTCGAACTCCTCGAGCGCGCGCAGCATCCGCCGCCGCGCCCGTTCTCGATCCGTGTCCCAGACGCAGAGCTTCGCCACCAGCGGGTCGTACAGCCCGACCACCTCGGAGCCCTCCCGCACGCCGGAGTCCACCCGGATCCCCGGGCCTGCGGGCTCGCGGTAGGCCGTCACCGTGCCTGGGGCGGGCAGGAAGCCGTTCGCGGGGTCCTCCGCGTTCACGCGACACTCGATCGCGTGGCCGGAGAAGCGGATCTCCTCCTGCCGCAACCCGAGCGGCTCGCCGGCCGCCACCAGCACCTGCTCGCGAACGAGGTCGATCCCGGTGACGAGCTCGGTGACGGTGTGCTCGACCTGGATCCGCGTGTTCATCTCGAGGAAGAAGTAGTTCCCCTCGCGGTCGAGCAGGCCCTCGATCGTGCCCGCGCTCTCGTAGCCGACCGCCCGCGCTGCCTCGACGGCGATCGCGCCGATTTGCTCGCGGAGCTCGGGGGTGACGGCCGGCGACGGCGTCTCCTCGACGAGCTTCTGGTGCCGGCGCTGGATCGTGCAGTCGCGCTCGCCCAGGTGGACGACGTTCCCGTGCCCGTCCGCGAGCACCTGCACCTCCACGTGGCGCGGATCCTCGAGGAAGCGCTCCACGTAGACGGTCGCGTCCGCGAAGTAGGCCTCGCCCTCGCGCCGCGCGGAGGCGAGCGCGCGCTCCGCCTCCTCCGGCGAGCGCACGACCTTCAGCCCTTTCCCGCCGCCCCCCGCCGACGCCTTGATCGCGAGCGGCCAGCCGTGCTCCTCGCCCAGGCGCAGCACCTCCTCGACGGACTCGACCGGCTCGATGGTTCCCGGGATGATCGGAACGCCGGCGCGCTGCATGAGCTCGCGAGCCTCCACCTTCGAGCCCATCGCCTCGATCGCGGCGGGCGGCGGACCGATCCAGACGAGACCGGCCTCCCCCACGGCCCTCGCGAAGTCGGCGTTCTCGGCGAGGAAGCCGTAGCCCGGGTGGATCGCCTCCGCGCCGGCGCGCCGGGCCGTCTCGACGATGCGCTCCTGGTGCAGGTAGCTCTCCGCGCGAGGCCCTGGCCCGAGCAGGTACGCCTCCTCCGCGAGCGCCGCGTGGAGCGAGTCGCGGTCGGCCTCCGAGTAGACGGCGACCGTCCCGATCCCGAGCTCGCGCAGCGTGCGGAAGACGCGGATCGCGATCTCTCCGCGGTTCGCGACGAGAACCTTGCGAAACGGTGCCACGACGGGGCGTATTCTGCCCGCATGACGTTCGCCGACCACCTGACGCTCGCCCGCGCCGCGGCCGTACCCGTCGTCGTCGTCCTCTTCGCCTGGGACTTCAGCGGCCACGACTACTGGGCGACGGGCCTCTTCGCCGTGGCGATGGCGACCGACTGGTTCGACGGCTGGTGGGCCCGGCGCACGGGCCGGACGTCCGACCTCGGGCGGCTGCTCGATCCGGTCGCCGACAAGCTGCTCGTCATGGCGGCGCTGATCATGCTCGTCGGCCGCGTTCTGCCGGCGTGGATGGTGGCGGCGATCATCACGCGCGAGTTCCTCGTCACGGGCCTGCGACTCGCCGCCATCGAGCGCGGCGTCGTGATGGGTGCCCGCGATCTCGGCAAGCTGAAGACCTGGGCGCAGGCCGTCGCCGCCGGGCTCGGCGGTCTCGCCGCCGGCGGCGCCTTCACCGACGACGTCGCCTGGTGGGCGGGGCTCGTCGCGCTCGTCCTCACGTGGGTCTCCGGGCTCGACTACGCCCGCAGCGCCCCGCGCGTGCTCCGTGGCCAACAGCCTGCGTAGCTTCCGCCGGACCGACGCCCCGGCGGTGCTCGAGCTCTCCCGCCGGGCGCTCACGCGCCCCGAGGAGCAGGTCGGCAACCCGATCTGGGAGACGCTCGACGAGCTCGAGAGCGAGCTCGGAGACTGGGAGGTGGCGCCGGAGGACACGCTCGTCGTGGACGAGGAGGACGGTCGCGTGGTCGGCCTCGGGGGCGTGGAGATCTCGCCCGGATGGGAGCACGCCGACCTCTTCGGCCCGCTCGTCTCCCCGCAGTACCGGGGACAGAAGCTCGGCTCGAAGCTGCTCGACGCCTCGCTCGACCTCGCCCGCAGACACGAGGCGCGGAAGCTCGTCGGCTCCGTCGGAGCGCACAACGCCGGCATCCGCATGCTGCTCGAAGGCGCGGGGTTCCGGGCGCGTGGAGGGGCGCGGGCCGTCTTCCGCATGGAGCACGGCGACCACCGGCCGCTGGAGGAGGGACCGGCGGGGGTGCAGGTGCGGCGCGCCACGCCGGCCGACCTTCAGGCGGCGCTCGAGCTCTATCACGCGTGCTTCCCGGACGGCGCGTTCCCCGACGAGGCCTGGCGGAAGTCGCTCGAGGTCGGGACGGTCTGGCTTGCCGGCGAGCACGGCCGGCCGCTCGCGTTCCTCAACATCGACCCGAGCGACCGCTGGGCGTACCAGATCGGAGTCGTCGAGAGCGAGCGGGCACGCGGCGTAGGACGCTACCTCTTCTCGGTCGCAGTCGAGGACTACTGGCGCGACCATCCCGGCGAGATGCTCGGGCTCGCGGTCGAGATGGACAACATGCCCTCGCTGCGCATGCTGCACCGGCAGGGCTTCGCGCCCTGGCTCACGCTGCAGCCGTACGAGCTCAAGCTCGTGTGATCCTGGCGATCGAGCAGGGAACGACGGCTCCGGATCCCGCTCACCCACCCCCGAAGTTGGTCGCCATTGCGAGCGCAAGGAGGACGCTTGGTAACCTACGCGGAACCACAAGAGGGCTGCGCCATCTCCGCCCGGGACACCTGCGGATTTGGGGGCGGAGGAGCAACCCGCACAAAGAGGAGAGGTGAGGGGATTTGAGGAGGCTTCTTATTCTGGTTGGCGCGTGCGCTGCCACAGCCGCGCTTGCCGCGACACCCGCGCTCGCCGGGGGTGGCGGCTCGACAGACCCGGTGGAAGTGACGGCTAACGTGTATTTCGAGGACGGTGACTGCGACTCGCTGCCGACGATCGACGTCGAATCGCAGGAGGGCGTCGTCTACACGCTCAACGGCGAAGTCCTCCCGAAGACGAAGTTCACCGTGCCTTACGGCACGTCCGGTGTGGTG
>JBOHAJ010000069.1:0-5280 GCA_050697715.1 Gaiellaceae bacterium | reverse complement strand
TCATGATCCAGCCGGCGACGGTTCCGCGGCTGCCGTCGAAGGTGGCCGCGGTGCGCCAGACGTGAAGGAACGCCTCCTGGACGGCGTCCTCGGCCAGCGAACGGTCGCGAAGAACGCGCAGCGCGAGCCCGTATGCGGGGCCGCCGTAGCGGTCGTGGAGCTCGGCGAGCGCGTGCCCGTCACCGGCCCCGGCGCCGGCCAGAAGGGCCTGGTCGGAATCCAATGCATCCATCTCACCCCTGATAGATCCCTTGCGCAGTTATGATGTTACATCTAGAATCTCAGATCTATGCGGGAGCGGACACAACGAACGGCCGAGACGGCGGCAGCAGACGGCGGGAGGCCGCTGGTGGAGGCGCCCGCTTTCCGGGAGCAGGTCTACGAGCGTCTGCGAGACGCGATTCTCGCGGGGGAACTCGCGCCGGGCGAGCGTCTCTCCACGGCCGCGATCGCCAAGAGTTTCGGAGTCAGCGCGATGCCGGTCCGCGACGCGCTGCGCCTGCTCGAGCAGGAGGGCCTCGTCGAGACGGCGGCGCGCCGCTGGACGCGGGTCGTCGAGCTCGACCCCGCGCTCGTCGAGGAGATCGTGCCGCTGGTCGCGCTCCTCGAGCACCACGCCGTTGAGTCGGCACGGAGCCTCTCGGACGAAGCCGTCTCAGGCCTTCGGCGTACGAACGCGAAGTTCGCCGAGGCCGTGGCGACCGGCGACCTGGTTGCCTGCATCCAGGCGGACACCGCCTTCCACGAAGCGCTGGTCGGTCTGGCAGCGAACCGATCGGTCGAGCGTGCCCTTCGCGACGCCTGGGCGCACGTTCGGCTGCTCCGGGCGCGGGTGCTCCGCCCCGAGTTCGCCTCCGAGTCCGTCTCCGACCACGAACGGATCATCGAGCTGCTCGAGCGGGGTGACCGCAAGGAGGCGGCGCGGGCGGTCGAGGCGAACTGGAACCGCGGTCTCGAGCGTTACCGGGCGCGCAATCCTGCCGGCCCCGACACCGCACGAGCATGAGGACGACGATGGAGCAGGCGGGAACGGTCGCCATTGCGGGCCGACTCTCGCCGGACGAGCTTCGACTCGTCGAGGCGCTCCGCCTCGGGGAGGAATCCGCCTTCGCGACGCTCGTCGACCGCTACGGCGCGTCGATGCTCCGAGCCTCGTTTCTCTACGTCGCGAGCCGGGAGGTCGCGGAGGAGATCGTGCAGGACACCTGGCTGCACGTCCTCCGCGGCCTGCGCGGCTTCCAAGGTCGCTCGTCGCTTCGCACCTGGATCTTCGCCATCCTCGGCAACTGCGCGAGGAAGAGGGCCAAGCGCGAGGGTCGTGTGATTCCGTTCACCGCCCTCGAGCGCGACGCGGCGGGACCGGCGGTCGGCCCCGAGCACTTCTTCGACACAGACCATCCCCGCTGGCCCCGCTGCTGGTCGACGCTCGTCGACGGCTGGGCCCGCGTCCCCGAGGAGCGCCTCCTCTCTCACGAGGTGCGCCGGGTCGTCCGGAGAGCGCTTGCTCGGCTGGCGCCGGGCCAGCGCACGGTGATGACGTTGCGAGACGTGGAAGGATGGACTGCCGAGGAGGTCTGCGACTTCCTGCATATCAGCCCCGCGAACCAGCGCGTGCTCCTTCACCGCGCCCGCGCCAGGGTGCGGGAGGCGATTCACGCCTACATCGACGAGGACGGGAGTGGGGACCGTGGCCGCTGATCCGCTTTCCTGCCAGGAGCTCGTCGAGCTCGTCACCGAGTATCTCGACGGCGCGCTGCCGGCGGAGCAGCGGCTTGCGTTCGAGCAGCACATTGCGATCTGCCCTCCGTGCCGCGGCTACCTGGCCGAGATCCGCGGGACGGTCGCCGTCGCCGGCGAGCTCACCGAGGACAACATCCCGCCCGCGGCGCGCGACGCGATGCTCGCAGTCTTCCGCTCGTGGAAGGAGGAGCGTGGGGGCGAGCGGCGATCGGCCGACCCATGATCGCCTACAAGTTCCTGACGGACGGGGCGATCGGGCTCTACAGCGGGTTCCGCTGGCCGGCGCCGGAGGACGGAGAACCGGGTGGATGGGTGGCGGTCGAGGGTTCTCCCGTCCCCTGCAAGGAGGGAATCCACGCTTGCCGCGTCGAGGCCCTGCTCGACTGGATCGACGACGAGCTCTGGCAGATCGAGCTCGCCGGCGAAGTCACGGAGGACCTTCGGGCTGGTGGTCGCTTCGCGGGGTCGCCTCCTTCGGCGTGTGCCGGAGTGGGACGACGACGCGGCGCGCGGGCTTGTGGAAGCGTGCGTCTGGCGCGTCCGCGATCACGCCACGGACACGCTCCGGCGCTTCCGCCTCGCGGGAGCATCCAACGAGCTCGCCGCCTGCCGTGGGCTTTCGGAGCTCCAGGCGCGCGCCGCCCAGCACGCAGTCGCGACTCGGGGCTTTCCGGCCCAGGCGTGCGCCTACGCAGCCGACGCTGTCGAGCTCGCGCGGGGAGGTCGGCCCGAGGCTTACACAGGCGAGACCCGTGACGTCGGGAGCGCCCCTGCCGCCATCGCCGCCAACCTCGCCTTCGTCTCGGCCGTCGCCGCAGGCGCGATCGCGGCCGACGCAGCCGACGATCCGGAAGCTTTCACGACCGGGTTCGAGGCAGAGCGGGCGTGGCAGCGCGGGTGGCTCCTGGCGCGTCTTGGCGTGGAGCCTCGCCGTCAGGGTGAATCGCCGACCGCCTGGCGCGCGCCGAACGCTCAGGAGACGATGTCGAGCAGTTCCTCGCGGTAGGCGAGGGCCACAGCCTGTGTCCGGCTCCGAACACCGAGCTTCCGCAGGATGTTCTCGACGTGCGTGCCGACCGTCTTCCTGGTGATGAACAAGCGTCCCGCGATCTCGTCCTGGCCGAATCCCTCAGCGAGAAGGCGGAGCACCTCCCGCTCTCGCTTCGTAAGCTTCGCCGAGACCGACTGTGTGAGCGGATGTGAGCGGCGGACGAGATTCCTGACGCGTGTGAGGAGCTCGTCCGGCGCGTACGGCTTGACGATGTAGTCGTCCGCGCCCACGAGGAGCCCCGCCACCCGGTCGTACGACTCGGTGCGCGAGCCCGACACGAAGACGATCGGCACCCCAGCCTCTTCCCGCAGCGCCCGGCAGACCTCGTACCCCGACAGGTTGCCGAGCGGAATCTCCAGCAGGACGATGCACGGCCTGACCTCCCGTGCCGCCCGGAGGGCTTCCTCCCCGGACCGGACCTGCGTCACGTCGTAGCCGGCCGCCTCGAGGATCCGAGCAAGCTGGTCACGCGAGGTCGTATCCTCGTCGGCGACCAACACCGGGCCATAGTTTGCCAGGACCGCCACAGACTCCCTTTCGCCGCAGAACCTCTCCCCGGTTCTAGTAGATCGCGCCCGCCGGGTCAAGCATGTAGGGAGATTCCCCCGGAAAAGATCCGGAAACGTCCGTAGTTCAACGCTCCCGGATCGCGGAAAGGACCCTCTTGGGAAGGTAGGGGAGTTTTCCGAGGGAGGAGGGGGGCTACACCTTGAGCGACACGACAGAAACACTGTCGGCGGCGGCACCTGTGAGCACGGAGACGACGGTCGAGAGCGCAACCACGACCACTCAGGAGGCTGCACAGACCGTCACCACCACCGCGACCGATACGACGGCTGCTTCCGCTGAGGCTGCGGCGCCAGCGGCCGAAGCCGCGCCGACTGTCGAGCAGACGGCGAGCGCGGGCACGGACGCGACGACTGCGGCGACCGAGACGGCTTCGTCGACGACGAGCGCTGCTGAGACGGCTGCTCCGGCTGAGACGGCTGCTCCGGCGGAGACGGCTGCTTCGGATGCCGACGCGTCCGCCTCAGCGGGAGGCGCGACCGGAGGAGGCGGCGCCGGCGGCGACGGGGCCAGCGGGGGCGGTGGCTCGGTCGACGCGGCTTCCGAAACGGTGAGCGAGGCGTCGGGCGATGCCGTCTCGACGGCCGGAGATACCGTTGCCGCCGCGTCAGGGTCGACCGGCACTTCGGAGGTCGCAGGATCCATCGACGCTACGGCCGCCTCGGCGACCGAGGGCGTTTCCGACCTGAGCGTCTCCAACCTGAGCATCTCCGAGGCGCTTCCTGATGTGGTGTCGGCCGGCGTCGACGAGGGGACGCTCACGGCCGACTCGGGGTCCGCTCTGGTCGAACCGCTCCCGGACGTTCTTTCCGGGCAGGCGGATGCGCTCACGAGCGCCGAACCGCTCCCGGACGTTCTTTCGGGGCAGGTCGATGCGGTCATCGGCGCGGTCGAGGAGGGGACGGTCTCGGCCGATTCTGGGTCCACTCTGGTGGAGTCGCTCCCGGATGTGCTGTCCGGGGAGACGGACGCCCTCACGGCGACGCAAGGGCTGCCAGACATCCTGTCGGGCCAGGTCGGGACGTTCACGGGGGCGGTCGAGGAGGGGACGCACGCCGCCGGGCTCGTCACCGACGCAGTGCAGCCGGTGCCGGATGCCCTGTCGGGGCAGTTTGATGCGGCGACGGGCACGGTCGGCGACACGGCCGGGGGGGCCGTGCAGACGGTGACGGAGGCAGTTGAGCCGGCGATGGGGGCGGTCGGCGGCACGGCCGGGGGGGCCGTGCAGACGGTGACGGAGGTGGTTGAGCCGGCGACGGGCGCGGTCGGCGATACGGCGGGGGGTGCTGTGCAGACGGTGACGGAGGCGGTTGAGCCGGTCACGGGCGCGGTCGGCGACACGGCGGGGGGAGCTGTGCAGACGGTGACGGAGGCGGCTGAGCCGGTGACCGGTGCGGTCGCTCCGGTGACCGACAGCGTGTCAGGGTCGGCGAATGCTCTGACGGGCGCGGCCGGTGACACCGCCGCGGGCGCCCTGCAGACCGTGACCGCGGCGGGCGAGCCGGTGACCGGTTCGCTGACCCCGTTGACCGACATCGCGTCGGGACAGGCTGACGCGCTCCTCGCGGACATCGTGGCGAATCCTGGCTGGGACGTCGTCCGGAGCGACCCCGGCGCCGTGCTCGGGACAGGCCTCGCCGACGTGGCGCAGCCTGCCTCCGAAAGCGGCGGCGGAGTGCTCGGCGGGCTCCCGTTCGAGGCTCTGCCCGGGCTGACACCGGGTCCCGAGGAGGCTCTCATCCTCTCGGCGGGTCTCGTCACGCTCGCCGGTCTAGCGCTCGTAGCCAGGGCGTCCGGGCCCTCCCCGGCCTCCCTGACGACCGCGCGGTTCTTCATGTCGAACGCTCCGCCGATCCCCTTGCGCTGCATGGTCGGAGACACCATGAATCGCTACGTGTCGGCTGTGACGGCGGGTGCAACGG
>JBOHAJ010000068.1:0-6474 GCA_050697715.1 Gaiellaceae bacterium | reverse complement strand
CGCATACCTCCGCGGGCTCCACCAGCCGGAGCCGGTCGAGCCGGCCTCGGTCTTCGCGAACGGCAGGGGCGCACACCCCGACCTCGCGGACGTGCGAGGCCAGGAGCGAGCCCGCCGAGCCCTCGAGCTCGCGGCCACAGGGCGACACAACCTCCTGCTGGCCGGTCCGCCCGGAACGGGGAAGACGATGCTCGCCCGCAGGCTTCCGGGAATCCTCCCAGCACTCACGCTGGACGAAGCGCTCGAGGTGACGCGCATCTACTCGGTCGCCGGCCTCCTGCCGGCGGAACGGCCTCTGGTGGCCGATCCGCCCTTCCGGGCGCCGCACCACACGACGTCGACGCCGGCAATCGTGGGCGGCGGGCCCGGGCCCCGTCCGGGAGAGGCGACTCTCGCGCATCGTGGTGTTCTCCTTCTCGACGAGCTGGCCGAGTTCCCGCGAGCCGTGCTCGAGGCGCTCCGCCAACCCCTGGAGGACGGCAACGTGGCCATCGCGCGCGTCACGGGGCGGGCCGTCTTCCCGGCGCGCTTCGTGCTCGTCGGCACGATGAATCCGTGCCCGTGCGGAGCGCGCGGCGACCCGGCCGCGGACTGCGCCTGCCCGGCGCAGAAGCTCGCCGCCTACAGGGCCAAGCTCTCGCGTGCCCTTCTCGACCGCTTCGACCTCGTCCTCCACGTCCCGCGTCCGCGAGCCCGGGAACTATCCGAGGGGGCGGGCGAGCCCTCGGAGGCCGTTCGCGCTCGCGTGGCGGCGGCGGCCGAGCGCATCCGGGAGGAGCGGGCCTCCATGGGCGACGCCGGGGCGGCACTTCTCGCCCGGGCTGTGGACGCGCTTCCCCTCTCAGCGCGCGGGCGCGCCCGGGTGGCCCGAGTCGCTGCGACGATCGCGGCGCTCGCGGGGACGGCTGCCATCGAGCCGGAGCACGTTGCAGAGGCCCTGTCCTACCGCGCTCCGCCGGAGCTCACACCGTGATCTACCCCTGCCTTCGCCGCCGTTCACCGGGCTACCCACCCTTGCTCTGCGAGCTGCACGACCCGCCCCAGCAGCTCTTCCTACGCGGCGGGCCTGCCGAGCTGCTCGCGCGTCGGGCGGTCGCCGTGGTTGGAGCCCGGAGCTGCTCGCCGTACGGGGCCCAGGTCGGGCGCTCGGTCGCCCGCGAGCTGGCCGCTGCCGGCGCCGTTGTCGTCAGCGGACTCGCGCGCGGAATCGACGCGGAGGCTCACCGAGGAGCGCTGGAGGCAGGCGGGGTGACGGTTGCCGTCCTGGGCTGCGGGATCGACCGCGACTATCCGCGCGGCAACGCGGAGCTGGCTCGGCGGATTTGCGAGCAGGGGCTGATCGTCTCCGAGTACGGCCCGGGAGTCGAGCCGGCGCCTTGGCGGTTCCCTGCTCGCAACCGGATCCTGGCCGGGCTCGCGTTGGCGACGATCGTCGTCGAGGCGCGCGAGCGGTCGGGAGCGCTGATCACGGCCGACTTCGCGCTCGAGCTCGGGCGGGACGTCTTCGCCGTGCCCGGGGAGATCACCTCGGCCCTGTCTGTTGGCACAAACGACCTCCTGCGCCAGGGTGCGGCCCCGCTCGTCGCGGCGGAGGACGTCCTGGACGCGATCGGGCTCGAGCGCCAAGCGCAGCCATCCGCGGGTCGGCTGTCGCCTTCCGCGGAGGCCGTCCTGGCTGCTCTTGCGGCCGGGTCGCGCACCGCCGACGAGCTCGCGGCCGCGACCGGACTTGCGGGCGCGAAGGTCTCGGCGACCCTTGTCGCCCTCGAGCTGGAAGGCCTCGTGGCAGGGGCGGACGGCGTCTACCGTCCGGCGGCGCTCAGTCCGGGAAGGAGTCGGGATGCTCCCGCGCCCGCGTGAAGAGCTCGTCGTCCACGTTCCGGCCGGTGACGACCAGGACGATCGTTCCCTCCACGTCGTTGAGCTGGGGCAGCGCGGCCAGGGCGGCCGCGGCCGCGCCCTCGACCCGGATCCCCGCGTGCGCGTACTCGCCCAGCGCCCTGGCGATCGCCCGCTCCGAGACGAGAAGCATGCGGCTCGCGACCTCGCCGAGGACGTCCACGGCGAGCGGGATCGCCACCCGGACGGCCAGTCCGTCGGCGAAGGTCGCGCAGCGGGCGTCGTCGATGACGTGGCCCGCCTCCCACGAGCGGGCCATCACAGGCGCCTCCTTCGCGGCGACGCCGATGCGCAGGGTTGCGGGCGAACGCTGGGCGATCCGAAGGCCGATCCCGCCGAGGAGGGCCCCGTTCCCGACCGGGACGACGACCGCGGCCGGCGGCTCCGGCGCCTGCTCGAGGATCTCGTCCGCCATGCCGCCGTAGCCCTCGTACTGCGCGGGCTCCGCGCCGTCCTCGAAGAAGGGCAGGCCCTCGCGACCCGCCTCGCGGCGCGCCTCCTCCTTCGCCTCGTCCAGGTCGTTGCCGACGAGACGGGTCGTCGCTCCGAGGCGCTCGATGAGCGCCAGCTTCGCCTGCGCCGCTCCCTGCGGCGCGTACACGACCGCCTGCAGGCCGAGCTGCCGCGCAGCCCAGGCGGTTGCGGCCCCGTGGTTTCCCGTGGACGCGGTGACGACGGTCTCCGCGCCGGACTCCCGGAAGCTCTCGAGCACCGGCAGCGCGCCCCGCCACTTGAAGGCCCCCAACTCGTGCACATCCTCCCGCTTCAGCAGGAGCGTTCGCCCCTGCGCAAGCGAGGGTGCAGCCGGCTCAAGCGGGGTGGGCTCGCTCACGTGAAGAGACGTGTCGGGTTCTCCTCCAGCATGGTGGCGGCCAGAGCTTCGCCCAGGTCGGCGAGGGCGCGCAAGCCTGGTCCCGGATCGAGCACGGGCGTGTCGCTTCCGAAGAGGAGCCGGCCTGCGCCGTAGGCGTCGAGTGAAAGCTCGAGGGCCCGCCGGCCGTAGGACGAGCTCTCGAGGTAAATGTTCGCGTCGAGACCGGAGCGGACGTCGCCGCCGCGCGCGAAGAGGCGCTCGAGCTGGAAGGGGGCACCCCCCGCCAGGAAGGAGAAGATCACGGGCAACCCGGGGTATCGGCCCGCGTCGGCGGCCAGCCACGCCCAGAAGGCGGCCTGCATCTGCGCCGTGTAGTCCACGACGGCCGCCCACCAGGATGGAGCTCCGGTGGGAGGCGGGGAGGGCGGACCAGGGTGCACGAAGAGCACCTGCTCCCCGCGCTCGAGCTCCGCCGGGAGCGTTCCGAGCCCGCGCACCACTGCTCCGGCGGAGACGCAGGCGCCCTCGAAGCCGTTCAGGCAGGCTCCGGCGGCGAACGCGCGCAGGCGGCCCGCGGAAGCGGCGACCAGCTCTCCGATCCCCTCGTGGTAGGCGTCGCGGAGCTCCGGCGCCTCCTCCCAGCCGAGCGTGGGCTGCAGCGAGACGACGGCCACGTCGAGCCCGCAGCCGTCGAGAAGGCGCAGACGCGACCCGAGCTCGTGGGCCTTCAGGTCAGCCGGGAAGGAGCCTTCGGCGAGCTCGAGGACCTCGCCGACCAGACGAGGCGGTGTCGCGCGGGCGCGCAGGGCCTCGACGAGCGATTCTGGCCAGAGGTGCTGGTGGACGTCGAAGGCGGGCACGGATCAGTCAGCCGAGTACCGCGCGAGTGCGCCCTCGTCCAGCTGGATTCCGAGTCCCGGCCGGTCCGGAAGCGCGAGCCGCCCGTCGCTGTCGGGTCGCAGCGGCTCTGCGAGCATGAAGTCGCGTCGCTCGGGCGTCCAGCCGGGCGGGTCGTAGGGCAGCTCCAGGTAAGGCCCGGCCCCGACCGCGCAGGCGACGTGGAGGTTGGCGAGGAGCCCAATCCCGTTCGTCCACGTGTGCGGGGTGAAGGCGTGGCCGCGCTCGCGCACGCGCAGCGCGAAGTCGCGCGCACGGAGCATCCCGACCGCGAGCACCGCATCCGGCTGGTAGAGGTCGAGTGCGCCCGCCTCCAGCAACGCGTCGAGCTCGGCCACCTCGCGGGCCATCTCACCACCGGAGACGGCGATCCCGCTCTCGCGCAGCGCGGCGTAGCCGTGGACGTCGTGCCGGAAAAGCGGCTCCTCGAGCCAGAGGACGCCGAGGTCACGCAGCTCCTCGGCGAGGCGGCGCGCCAGGGGGAGCGCCAGCGGCTCGGAGACGTCCCCGGGCATGCGCCAGCCCTGGTTCAGGTCAACGATCACGTCCATGGCCGTCCCAACGGCCTCCCGCACGGCGCGCACGGCGGCGAGCCCCTCCTCGACGCCGGTCGGCTCGATCCGGATCTTGAGTGCGCGAAAGCCCTCCTCGAGCAGCGCGCGTGCACTCTCGGCGCGCTCAGGGGGCGGCTTGAGCTCCCCGCAGGAGGCGTACACCGGCAGCCGCTCGACTCCCTCCCCGAGCAACCGGGCGGCCGGCAGGCCCTCGGCCTTGCCCGCCAGATCCCAGAGGGCCGCCTCCAGCGGCCAGTACCGGCCGGCGTGGAAGGAGATCGTCTCGAGCACGCGGACGTGCCGCTCGATGTCGAGCGGGTCCTCGCCCAGGAAGAGCCCGGTGTAGCGCTCGAACCCGTCCATCGTGTCGCCGGAACCGATTCCGACCAGCCCCTCGTCGGTCTCGACGAAGACGAGGGTCGCCTCGAAGGAGCGTCGCGGCTCGGGGTCCCAGGCCGCCTCGAACGGCGGCTCGAGCGGGAGGAGGAGCCGCCGGAGGCGGATCGCGGTGATCCTCACGCGTTGCGGCGGAAGAAGGGATTCTGCGGCTCGTCGCGCAGCGCGAGCAGCTCGTCCACGGTCGGCCGGCCCTCGGCGGCGGCGGCGAGCGCGTCCCGGGTGGCCTCGGCGTTGTTGGCGTAGACCGCCTCCTCGTCGTCCGCGGCCCAGTCCACCCATGCCGCTGCGATGAGGAGGAGGTCGTCCGCGTCGCCGGCCGGGACGAGCCCGTCCGAGACCGCTGAAAGCACCCCGCGGGCCACGCCCGCCTGCGCTGCGCCCCACGTGAGGGTCTCGTGCCGCCCGCCACGCAGGTCGGCCTTGTTGACGAAGAGGGTGAGCGGCTTCACGGGGAAATTCGGGCGAACGACGACGACGAAAGGGATGTGCCCCTGCCGCGGGGTGGCGAGCGCCGTCGCCCAGGCGGTCTCCACGGGGCCGCCCTTGCGTCCGAGCACAACGTTCAAGTGAGCGGCGTTCGGGCCGCTCCCGGCGAAGCCCTCGCCGAGCAGGGTTCGCTCGGCAAAGGTCAAAACGTGACCACCGCCCGCGCGACCCGGCCCTCGTTCATCGCGGCGAAAGCCTCGTTGAGCTCCTCGAGCGGGTACGTGCGGCTTACCAGCCGGTCGAGGGTCAGCCGCCCCTCCATGAAGAGGTCGAGCACGAGCGGCATGTCCGTCTGGGGACGGCAGGAGCCGTAGAAGCTCCCGGTGACGATCTTCTCCTCCCGCGGGAGGTCGGACGCGGGCAGATCGGCGGTGGCCCCCTCGGGCGGAAGGCCGACCGCGACGATCGTCCCGCCTCGGCGCACGGCGTCGTACGCCTGCGCGAGGACTCCGGGCGCGCCCGCCGTTTCGAACGCGTAGTCCGCCCCGCGACCGTCCGTGAGGTCGCGCAGGAAGGCGGACACGTCCGCGGCCGTCGGGTCGACCGCGTGCGTCGCACCCAGGTCGAGCGCCGTCTCTCGCTTGAACGCGACGGGGTCGGCGGCGACGATCGTCCGAGCCCCCGCGAGGCGCGCTCCGAGCACGGCGGACAGCCCGACGCCACCCGCGCCGAAGACGAGGACCGCGCTCCCCGCCTCTACCTGCGCCCGATTCCAGACCGCCCCGACGCCCGTCATGACCGCGCAACCGACGAGCGCCGCCACCTCGAGCGGCGCGTCCCGGCGAATGGGCACGCAGCAGCCCTCGGGCACGATGCAGCGCTCCGCGAACGTGGAGAGATACGAGTAGTGGTGGAGCCGCTCGCCGTTCCGGGAGAGCCGGAGAACGCCGCCGGGGAGCGTCCCTCGAAACATGTCTTCCATGGCCACGTCACAGAGGACCGGGCGTCCCCGCAGGCAGTAGAAGCACCGCCCGCACGCCGGGAGCCACGAGAGGATCACGTGGTCGCCCGCAGCGACTCGCTCGACGCCGTCCCCGACTCCCTCCACGATTCCGGCTCCCTCGTGCCCGAGCACGGCGGGGAGCGGGTTCGAGGTCGCTCCGGTGACGACGTTCCAGTCGCTGTGGCAGACGCCGCTCGCCGCCAGGCGCACGAGCACCTCCCCTGGGCCGGGCGCTTCCAGTTCGACCTCCTCGAGCGAGAAGGGCGCGTTCAGCTCGCGGAGGACGGCGGCGCGCACGAGCGCGATTCTACGGAGCCGCGGGGGGTAGGCTCCGCCACATGCGGATGCGTGCGGCGGTGCTTTGGGAGCCGGGCATGCCGGTGGAGATCCTCGACGTCGACCTCGCCCCGCCGAAGGAGGGCGAGGTTCTCGTAAAGATCGCCGCCTGCGGCGTCTGTGCGAGCGATCTCCACGTCGTGGAC
>JBOHAJ010000067.1:0-1972 GCA_050697715.1 Gaiellaceae bacterium | reverse complement strand
AGGAGCGCCCGCGTGCGCTCAGGGTCCTGCGCTCCGGCCAACTCGGTCGAGCCCACGAGATCCGCGAAGAGGACGGTTGCCACCTTGCGCTCCTCGTCATGAGGAGACGAGGTGAGAGGCGTCCCGCAGGCGAGACAGAATCTGGCCCCCGCCGGATTCTCCTCGCCACACCCCGGGCAAGCCGGCATGCCGACAAGCCTACGCCCGTGACGTAGTCTCCGCGAGCATGCGGCGGCTGGTTTCCGAGGCGGAGGTGCCGGCGCTCGTACGGCGCTATCTCGAACGCGTCCTGCCGGCGGAGGGAAGCGTCCCGCGGCAGGTTCGCGTGACGCAGGTTGGCGAGATGCGTCAGAAGCCGGGCGGTCGCTGGCTTCGCTTCAGCGCCGTCGAGGACTTCGCGGTCGAGGAAGTCGCCTTCTCCTGGCGGGCGCGATTTCCGCTCGCGCCGCTTGTCTCCCTGCGCGTCGTCGACCGCCACGCCGACGGCGAGGGGCAGCTCGAGGCGCGTCTGCTCGGACTCGTGCCCGTGCTGAGAGCGCGCGGCCAGGACGTGGCCGAGGGCGAGGCGCTTCGCTACCTGGCGGAGCTCGCCTGGGTTCCGCAGGCGATCCTCGCCAACCCCCGGCTCGCATGGCGCGAGCTCACCGCGCGGACCGTCGAGGTAGCCACACGGGTCGGGTCGGCGAGGGTGGCGCTGCGACTCGAGTTCGACGTTGCCGGCGACCTCGTCGGCGCGTCGACCGACGCGCGCCCCCGCACGGAGGGCAAGAGGATCGTGCCGAGGCCGTGGGCCGGCAGCTACAGCGATTACGTCGCCTTCGGCGGGATCCGCGTTCCGACGCGGGCAGAAGTGCGCTGGGAGCTCGCCGACGGCCCGCTCACCTACTGGCGCGGGCGACTCACGTCCCTCGAGCTCGACGCTCCGACGTGACTCGAATCCGCGATTCCCGGACCTACCGCGAGACGGACCGGCGCCGGTTGAGCGACGGGACCCTCCGTCCTACGCTTCCAGAACAACCATGACTCGCGACCCGGAGATCGACGTCGGACGTCCGAGCTCGCTCGAGGAGCTCCAGCTCGCCACCCGCAACCACGGCATGCCGCTCGAGGCTCTGCGGTACGCGATCACGCCCGTCGGGCTCCACTATCTGCTCGTGCACTTCGACATACCCGCCGTGGCTCCGGAAGACTGGAGGCTCCGCGTGGACGGGCGCGTGCGGCGGGAGCTCGAGCTTTCCCTCGACGAGATTCGCGCACGTCCGGCCGTGCGCGAGCGCGTCACGATGGAGTGCGCCGGGAACGGCCGGGCTCCCCTGGCTCCGCGTCCTTCCGGCCAGCCGTGGGTCCTCGAAGCGGTCAGCACCGCCGAATGGGGCGGAACGCCGCTTCGGCCTGTCCTCGAGGAGGCAGGACTTGCCGAGGACGCGGTCGAGGTCCTGTTCGCCGGGCTCGATCGCGGCGTGGAGGACGAGGTCGAGCAGAGTTACGAGCGCAGCCTCCCGCTCGCGGAGGCGCTCCGTGACGAGGTGATGCTGGTGTACGAGATCAACGGCCAGCCCCTGCCGCCCCAGCACGGGTTTCCCCTGCGGCTCGTCGTGCCGGGCTGGTACGGCATGACCAGCGTGAAGTGGCTCGAGCGAATCACGGTGCTCGACAGTCCCTTCGACGGTCACCAGCAGCGGCGAAAGTACCGGCTACGCCGGGAAGAGGACGAGGAGGGGGAACTGGTCACTCGCATGCTCCCACGTGCGCTGATGGCGCCCCCCGGAATCCCCGATTACCTCTCCCGGGAGCGCATCGTCGACTTCGCACCCTGTCTGCTCGAGGGTCGGGCCTGGTCGGGCTGGGGCCAGATCGCCGGCGTTCAGGTCAGCACCGACGGCGGCGCGAGCTGGGAGGAGGCGAGCGTTGCCAATCCGCCGGGCCGCTGGTCGTGGGCCTCCTGGAGCTATCGCTGGCATCCGGAGGCGCC
>JBOHAJ010000066.1:0-3113 GCA_050697715.1 Gaiellaceae bacterium | reverse complement strand
CGCCTCGTGCTGGATCCGCTCGATCTCGTCGAGCGCCTCGTCGAGAACGGCGGCGAAGCGCTGGTGCACCGCGGCTGCCTCCTCCCCGTCGAAGCCGCCCTCCACGAGCAGCGGCAGGTAGCCGTAGCCCTCGAAGAGGGAGACGAGCTCCTCCTCCGGGATGCGGGCGAGTACGGTCGGGTTGGCGATCTTGTAGCCGTTCAGGTGCAGGATCGGGAGCACCGCTCCGTCCGTCCGTGGATTGAGGAACTTGTTCGCGTGCCAGGAGGTCGCCAGCGGCCCCGTCTCGGCCTCCCCGTCGCCGACGACGCAGGTGACGAGGAGATCGGGGTTGTCGAAGGCTGCGCCGAAGGCGTGAGCGAGCGCGTAGCCGAGCTCGCCCCCCTCGTGGATCGAGCCAGGCGTCTCCGGCGCGGCGTGACTCGGGATGCCGCCCGGGAAGGAGAACTGGCGGAAGAGCTCCCGGAGCCCGTCCTCGTCCTGGCCGACGTGCGAGTACAGCTCGCTGTACGTCCCTTCGAGGTACGCGTTCGCCACGACCGCGGGCCCGCCGTGCCCCGGGCCCGTCACGTAGATCGCGTCCAGGTCGCGCGCGCGAATCGCGCGGTTGAGGTGGACGTAGATCAGGTTGAGCCCCGGAGTCGTCCCGAAATGACCGAGGAGCCGTGGCTTGACGTGCTCCGCGCTGAGCGGCCGGCGCAGGAGCGGGTTGTCGAGCAAGTAGACCTGGCCCACGGAGAGGTAGTTGGCCGCCCGCCAGTAGGCGTCGATCAACTGCAGCTCTTCCTCGGTGAGCGGTTCGCTCGTCCCATGCCCGACTTCAACGGCGGTGGCTGTCGTTCGAGTCATCTCTTCTCCCCTGCTCGCTTCGAGAGCGAGGGTATCGCTCGCTCATGGAGGCTAGCGCCCGCGCTGGGCTTTGACAGCCGGGCGGTCATCCGTTCCGCCCTTCCCCCAGCGTTTCGAACAGCTGTGCGTACTGTTCCAGGTGACGGTCGCCCAGAAATTCCTCGACCGCCCGCCCGCGAGCGTTTCGACCGAGCCGTCCGGCCTCGTCGCCGTCGCGCAGCAGTTGCTCGACCGCGGCGCCGAAGCCGGAAAGATCGCGCGCATCGTCGATGAGGAGCCCGTGCTGCGCATGCACGATCTGGTCGGCAATGCCCCCCACCGCGCTCGCGACGATCGGCCGAGACTTCCACATCGCCTCGGCAACGGTGAGGCCAAACCCTTCGGCAAGGCTCTTCTGGACGACTACGGCCGCGTGGCGCTGGAGTGCGTTCACGATCGCGGCCGCCTCGTCGGGATCAGTCATCGGCACGCAGGCA
Organism: Gaiellaceae bacterium; assembly: GCA_050697715.1. Lineage (GTDB taxonomy): Bacteria > Actinomycetota > Thermoleophilia > Gaiellales > Gaiellaceae > DASQWP01. The sequence continues at coordinate 1,788 of JBOHAJ010000066.1, read as the reverse complement.
AGGTGGACGCGGCCTCGAACTGCGTGCGGGAGCTGCCTCCACAGAGCCACGCACTCGTCGTAGACAGCGGCGGCCTCCGGGTCATCCGCAACGCTCAGGACAGCCGGGCCTGCGAGGACGAGGTGAGCGCCGAGCGAGAGATCGACGTGTTCGGTAAAGCCCTTCATCACACCGGCCATGTCCTTCATGCCGTCCCAGCGCGAGGCCTGGAGGACGAGCGGGGCGGCCGGCGGCGCCGCCGGCCCGCTCTGGAGCACGTCGACGTGACGGTTGATCCGTCCGGGGGAGCCGTCGCGGCGCGTGAAGGGAACTATCGGCGGGCTTCCGTCGCCGTCGAGCAGTCCGACGTACCCGAGTGCGAGCCGGACGTTACGCTCCGACATGGGCTCGTTCTTCGCCGAAAAGGGGTCGATCGAGGGCGGGACGACGTGCACGCGGGCCGGGTCGGCCCAGGATGGGGCGAAGGCTGCCCGCGAGAGGACGTAGGCGTCGACCTCCTCGAGATTGGGGCGCAAGAAGTCCCAGGCACGCTCCGTCCACTCGTTCGGCTCGTCACGGCCGACGTGACAACGCCAGATCACGCGCGCGCCGGCACGCCGGAGCGCGCGCGCAAGTCCCGCGGTCTGCGGGTCATGGAGGAGAACGACGTCGCCGCGCCGGATCAAGGTCATCAGCTCTTTGGCGTTGCGGCCGAGCGTCTGCTCGTAGAGTCGCCGCTCCGGCTCAGCGAGTCTGCCACCGTCCCCGGCCGCGCCGTAGAGGCCGTTGTGGATCCGCTTCGTGACTACGAAGAAAGCGGGTTCACCCCGAATGACGAGCCAGCGAGCGTCCACACCGGCACCGCGCACATAGGCGAGCAGGGTCTGGAGCATCTCGGCGACCCCGCCTCCGACCGCGGTTGAGTTCACGTTGAGCACGACGCGCCCGTCGAGTGCCTCGCGCGCCGCCTCCGCCGCCTCTTCGAAGCGGGCCATCCGCTCGAGGCCGACGAGCGGCTCGAGCCGGGCCGGGTCGAGGGCCTGCACCTCGACCTCCTGCAAACGACCGGGAGCTTGACGCGTCGTCACGCGCTTCCACCGCTCACTGGTACCGAAGCGCCTCTGCCGGATAAACGCGCGACGCGCGGAGCGCAGGCGCGAATGTCGTCGCGAGGGCGATGACGTAGACGACGAGGAAGACCACTCCCAGGCTCGCCCAGGGAACGGTGAAAGCCAGCGTCCCCCAACTCGGCTGCTCGGCGATGTCGGAGACCACGTTGTAGGAGATCACGAGCCCCAGCACGGTCCCGACGACGATCGCGGTCAGCGCGACGAAGGACGACTCGAGCAGGAACGCCGCCTGGACCATCCGGCGCTGGAAGCCGATCGAGCGCAGCACCCCGATCTGCTGTCGTCGCTCGACCACCGCTCGTGCGCTGATCACGCCAAGGGCGGCGACGCCCACGATCAGGCCGAGGCCCATGAACCCCTCGATGATGTAGTTGAACGTCTTCTGCGCGCCCAGCACGTCGTCGAGCGTCTCTTCCAGCGCCTCAGCCTCGACGCCGTTGGCCAGGAAGGCGGACTCGATTTGCTTCGCCGCCGTCCCCGGATCGGCCTGGTCGTCGACCCCGAACCAGTACGCGGTCGGCTGCGCGCGCTCGTCGCCGAGCGCCCCCGCCAGCGTCTGCTGGGAGGTCGAGATCCCGATCATCATCTCCGGCGTCGCGTCCGCCAGCACGCCGATCACCGTCAGTCGCAGCGTCTTCCCAGTCAGAGGGTCTCGAACGTCGACCGGCACCGGCTCGAA
>JBOHAJ010000065.1:0-6926 GCA_050697715.1 Gaiellaceae bacterium | reverse complement strand
AGACGATCGTGAGCGTGTTCGCGACCGTCCACACGAAGAACGCGAGGTCCCACCAGATGTAGCGGCGGACGAGATAGACGTTCCGCTCGACGACTCCGGCGAGCCCGATCAGCTCGGCCCGAAGGGTGGAAGCGGCGCCGCGCATCAGTGCCCCTCCTCCTCCTCCTCTTCCTCTTCCTCTTCCTCCTCCTCGAAGGTGCGGCCGGTGGCGGCGAAGAACGCGCCCTCGAGGGTCGCAGCGCCGTAGCGCCGCTTGAGCGCGTCGGGCGTGTCGAGGCAGAGGAGCTCGCCCCGGTCGAGGATGCCGACACGGTCGGCGAGGGCCTCGGCCTCGACGAGGTCGTGCGTGCAGAGGAGCACGGTCGCGTCGTGCGTCGAGCGCACCTCTTGGATGAACCCCTGCACCTCCAGCTTCGAGCGCGGGTCGAGCCCGGTCGTCGGCTCGTCCAGCAGGAGCAGCACCGGCGCGGTGAGGAGAGCGCGCGCGAGCGCGACCTTCTGCTGCATGCCACGCGAGAGGTTCTCCATCGACTCGCCGCGCCGCTCGACGGGGAAGCCGACCCGGTCGAGGATCTCGGGTATGCGTGCACCCGTCACCTTTGGCCCGATCCCGTAGAAGCGAGCGGCGTAGGAGAGGTTCTCGGCCGAGGACATCTTCTTGAAGAAGGCGGCTTCGACCGAGACCCGGTTGACGAGGCGGCGGACGGCGCGCGGGTCCTCGAAGACGTCGTGGCCGAAGACCTCGGCGCTCCCGCCCTCGGCGAGGAGGAGCGTCGAGAGCACGCGGACGAGCGTCGACTTCCCCGACCCGTTCTGGCCGAGGATCGCCACGCACTCGCCGCGCTCGATCGTGAACGAGAGGCCGCGCAGGGCGGGAACGCGCCGCCGCCGCAGGCGGCGCCTGTCTCTGTGAAGGAACTCCTTGCGGAGGTCTCGGACTTCAACTGCGCTGGTCATGCATGCTCCTGGAGGATCGCGAGAACAGAGTCGAACGAAGGCAGGTAGGAACGGGCCCGGGAGGGCCCCTACACCTGGTGTCTCAGACTCTGAACGGGAGCAACATGCTGCCCGGAACGATACCTCCGGGGAGTGGCGTCCGTCCACCCCCGCCGCTAAGGTCGATGAAGCGGTCGCCGTCGGAGGCGGCCGCGGAAGGCGACGGAGCCTCGGAGGTCTCGACTGACCTCGGGGCTTTTTTCGTGGACCGAAGGAGGAGCGGATGGAAGAGACGGCGGTCAAGCACTACCTGTCGAACGGGACGAGGCCGGAGCCGGAGGAGGCGGTCGCCTGGGCGTTCGAGAAGAAGGCCGAGATGGTCGACCTCAAGTTCTGCGACTTGCTGGGGACGTGGCAGCACATGACGCTCCCCGTGAGCGCGTTCGACGTCTCGGCGTTCTCGGAAGGGCTCGGGTTCGACGGCTCCTCGATCCGCGGCTGGCAGGGAATCGACGAGAGCGACATGCTCCTCGTCCCCGACCCGTCCACCGCAGTCCTCGACCCCTTCACGGCCGCTCCGACGCTCTCGCTCGTCTGCGAGATCGTCGACCCGACCACGGGCGAGCCCTATGCGCGTGACCCGCGCCGCGTCGCTCGGCGCGCCGAGGAGCACCTGCGCGAGACCGGGATCGCCGACACGGCCCAGTTCGGCCCGGAGTGCGAGTTCTTCGTCTTCGACTCCGTCTCCTACGAGCTGTCCCCGCAGCGAGCGCATTACGCGGTCGACTCCGCGGAGGGCCACTGGAACTCCGGCCAGCCGCACCTCGGCTACACGGTGAGGGAGAAGGGCGGCTACTTCCCGCCCGCGCCGCACGACACGCTGCACGACCTCCGCACGGAGATCGTGCTCACCCTCGAGCGGCTCGGCGTCCCCTGCGAGTTCCACCACCACGAGGTGGCGACAGCCGGCCAGTGCGAGGTCGATCTGCGCTACCAGCCGCTCACGCGCATGGCCGACCAGGTGCTCGTCTACAAGTACGTCGTCCGAAACGTCGCCCGGGCGGCCGGCAAGAGCGTCACCTTCATGCCCAAGCCGATCTTCGGCGACAACGGCTCGGGCATGCACACGCATCAGTCCCTTTGGAAAGAGGGGACGCCGCTCATGGCGGACAAGTCGGGCTACGCTGGGCTCTCCCAGCTCGCCCGCGCGTACGTGGCCGGAATCCTGATGCATGCACCCACGCTCCTCGCCTTCTGCGCGCCGACGACGAACTCCTACCGCCGGCTCGTGCCGGGCTACGAGGCGCCCGTCAACCTCGTGTACTCGAAGCGGAACCGCTCGGCGGCGATCCGTATCCCGCTGTACTCCGACTCGGCGAAGGCCAAGCGGATCGAGTTCCGCTGCCCGGACGCGACGGCCAACCCCTACCTGGCCTTCGCGGCGATGCTGATGGCCGGCCTGGACGGGATCCAGAAGGGGCTCGACCCCGGCGATCCGGCCGACTTCGACCTGTTCGAGGGCGACGGTGCGGCAGTCGCGCAGGTGCCTGGGTCACTCGCCGAGGCGCTCGACGCGCTGGAGCGGGACCACGAGTTCCTGCTCGCCGCCGGCGTCTTCAGCGAGGAGCTCGTCCGCACCTGGATCGACTTCAAGCGCGAGCACGAGGTGGACGCCGTCCGGCTGAGGCCTCACCCGGCGGAGTTCGCGCTCTACTACGACGCCTAGCGGCACAAATCCTGGCCGTGCGAGGGGTGGGAAACTTCCCGCCCCTCGCCTTTGCTTCGACGCATGCGGGAGAAGGGCCTGTGGGACGACGAGCACGCGCGCTCGCTCGTCGGAAAGCGCGTGCTCGTCGGACTGACCTACCGGGATCCCGACGGCGCCGTCGTCGAAATCGTGCAGTACCACGGGACGATCGTCGACGTGAACGCCCAGGACGGCGTCGCGGTCAGTCCGGTCGGCTTGGACGAGCTCTTCTGGCTCCCGCCCGACCTGCGCGCCTTCGAAGAGGCCCCGCGCGGCGCGTACCGCCTCCGCTCAACGGGCGAGGTCGTGCTCCATCCGGACCTCCTCTGCTCCTGGACGGTGCGCGAACCCACCCGGGGAGCGCCCACGCCTGCCGAAGCGCCGGCCCCGATCGAGTAGTCTCCTAGGCCGTCGCGGAGCCGAACGCCGCCAGGTACGGCTGCCAGCCGTCGGGCACTCTCGGCGCGGAGAGGGTGACGAAGAGCGCCGGTGTGGGCACGCGCGGCTGCACGAGCAGGCGCATGTCCACCTCCTCCGGGGTGCGGTTGCCCTTGCGGAGGTTGCAGGGCGCGCAGGAGGTGACGACGTTCTCCCACACGGAGTCGCCGCCGCGACTGCGTGGGACGACGTGGTCGAGCGTCAGTCGGCCCGTCGACCCGCAGTAGACGCACTTGTGGCCGTCGCGCGCGAAGAGCGCCCGGCGCGAGATCTTCCGCTTCACCGCGCGCGGGACGCGCACGAAGTGGAGCAGCCTGATGACATGCGGCCACGGATAGGTGTCCGATGCCGAGCGAAGCGGCTGTCCCAGCTCCTCGATCACCTCGGCCTTGCCCTTGAACACGAGCACGTGGGCACGCCGCACCGTGCACACGTTGAGCGGCTCGTAGCTTGCGTTCAGCACGAGGACCTGCTGCACCCTGCAGAAATCGTAGCGTTACCAGTTACGGTTGCGGAAGGATGAGCTCGAGGATGTCCTCGCCCGCAGGGGCGAACCCGCGCCCCTGATAGAAGGCGAGCGCCCGCCGGTCTCCGGCCTCGACGACGACCTGGAGAGTGCGAGCGCGCTGGGAGATCGCGAAGCCCTCGGCGTACTCGATCAGCTGCCGGCCCACGCCCTCCGCCTCGTGCTCGGGACTGACGAAGAGCTGGTCGACGCGAACGGACGCCTCGGCGCGTTCGAGCGCCACATAGCCGGCCGGCGAGCCGTCGATCTCGGCCACGAAGACGGTCTCCCGCTCGAGCACGGCGAGCGTGCGCCCGTCGGCGCCGCGGTCGAGACTGGCGAGGCCGAAGAGCACCGCCTCGTCTTCGGCGCGGAACGGTCGGATCTCAGCCTTGCGGTAGGTCATGGATGGTTCGTCGGGTGGCCTCGCCGGAATTCTGGCGCGCGAAAAGCGAGCCAGGCAAGGACGCAGAGAGCCCGCGTACTGACTGAAAGTACGTGGGCGACCGAGGACGCAGCATGGCGACGCTTTGCAGCCGCCCAGAAACCGGCTGAGGTCGCCTGGCGAGCCATCTTAAGTCGACATGGCCCGGTCGACCGCCTCCTGCTCCTCGGGCGAGAGCGCCACCGGCGCCTTTCCGCGGTCGACCTGCTTGATGTAGATGCGCGCGTAGTCGCGGCCCTGGATGGCGCTCATGACGAGGCCGCTCCGAGCGGCGTCGAGGAACGCGAGCGAGGCGGACTGGTGCCCGCCCGCATCCTCGTACGCGTCGTAGCGGACGAGCGCGGTGTGGGAGAGGCAGCCGTCCACGCGCTTGTCGATCCGGGAGAGCCCTGCCGCGACCTCGTCCACTGCCCGGTGGAGGTCGTCGATCCGCGTCTGGAGCGAGACGGCGAAGTTGACGAGGTCGTCCTTGCCTTTCCCGAGCACGACCTCCTGCGCCCTCCGTACCCTGCGGAGCTTGACGTAGAAGAGGAGCGCCAGCAGGAGCGCGAGCGCCGCGGCGGCGGCGGCGCCGAGGGCGATCCAGAAGGCCGCGTCGGACTCCGACATCGCGGAGGACCCTAGCCTAGCTGGGCAGCGTGAAGATCACCGCATACTGAGCCGAGTTGTTCCCCTGATTCGTCTCGCCTGCGACGGGCTCGACGGTGACGAGCAGCGTCGTTCGCGTAGAGAAGGAGACGTCCGGGATGTCGCTGAAGGTGACCGTCTTCGTGTCGCCCGGGTTGATGGAGTCGATCGTCTCCTCCCTGCGGATGACCGGATCCTGCCGGATGACCAGCCGCACGACGACGCCGACCTCCTGGTTCTCGCCGGTGTTCTTGACGAGCACCTGGAAGCCCAGGTCGGTGGAGGTCACGACCGTGTTGTCCTCCTGCGTGGAGAGCGTCTGCCCGCCCGGGATGACTTGCACGCCCTGGATGCCGTTCCCGTGCAAGCCCCCTGACGCCGGGGTCCGGGTGAGCCGCTGGACGACGAACTTCCAGGCGTTCGGACTCGTCAGGTTGGGATCCTGGACGAACCTCGAGCCGGGCACCGGGACGTCCGTGACCTCCTGTTCCTCCAGCACCCGGTCGGATCCCTCCTGGAACAGGTCCGCGTAGATAACGTCGCTCGCCAGCAGGCGGCCCGCCACCGTTGCCAGGTTGCCGCTCGCCTCGTCGGGATTCCTCGTTCCCGCCACGTTGGCAAAGGCCTGGGAGAGCCCCGCCAGGCCGCTCACGCGGAACTGCATCGCCTCGATGAGGCTCTCCTGCTGCTCCACCAGCGGACCGGGCGGCTGCAGCTCCTGTGCGCGACTCAGGAGCTGCTCCTGCTGCTGGCGAAAGCCCTCCACCGCGCCGCGGAGGTTCTCGAGTTTGATCCCCGGCGTGTTCAGGCGCGTGTTGAGCTGCTTGCCGAGCTCCTCCGACTCGGCCGCGACGTCGGTCACGTCGCTCATGTAGTCCCTGTATTCGGACTCCTTCTGGCTGGCGCGGCAGCTGTTCACGGCGAGGATGAGCACGACCGCGAGGATGATCGCGCCGGCGATGAGGAGGCCGAGACGGTAGAGGCCCGGGCCGGCCGGGGGAGTCGGAGGCCGTGTCGGCAGGCGGCGGCGACGGCGGGGCGCCGTCTCCCTCGGCGAAGCCTCCGCGGTCGGGGACTCGTCGAAGAAGTCGAACTCGATGTCCGTCTGCGGATCGGTTTTCTCGCGCTCGAACACGGCCCTTTCCGGGGTTCGGGAGGCGCCGAGTCTACCACCGGGCTCGGCGATTGCAGGAGTTTGCAGCCGAAACGCCAAGGTGCGAGCTGCCGTATGGAGCACGCCGTCTCCCTCCACGAACGTCACCTCGTCCTGGGCAAGTACCGGCCGCTGCGACCGCTCGGGTCGGGCGGGTCCGGCTCGGTCTGGTTGGCGCGGGACGAGCGGTCCGCCCGCGAAGTCGCCCTCAAGGTCGTCCCGCGTGAAGGCAAGGCCGGCTTGCGCGCGGAGCGCGAGGTGGAAGCGGCAACCCGACTGCGACACCCGCGCTGCCTGCGCGCGCTCGCCTTCGAGCGCGACGAGCGCCACGTGTACGTCGCCTATCCGTACGTCACCGGACATACGCTGCGCGAGCTCCTGCGCGGCGGAGGGCTCGCCGACGCGACGGCAGTCGAGGCGGCTTCGCAGGTGCTCGAGGCTCTCGCCCACGCCCACGCCAAGGGCGTCGTCCACCGGGACGTCAAGCCCGCGAACATCATGCTGGAGGAGGGCGACGAGGTCTCCGTGCGCCTCCTCGACTTCGGGCTCGCGCAGATCGACGAGACGGAGACACTCACCGCAGTCGGCGACGTCCCGGGAACGCTCGGCTACATCGCTCCCGAGCGGCTCGCCGGGCGGGAGGCGACCGGAGCGGCCGACGTCTGGGCGGTCGGCGTCCTCCTCTGGGAGGCGCTCGCGGGACGGCATCCGTTCTGGGCGATCTCGCCGCTCGAGACGGCGCGGCGGGTGGAGGTGGGCGCACAGCCTCTGGCCTCCGTGCGGCCGGACCTTCCGCGCAGTCTCTGCCGCGCGGTCGACCGCATGCTCCAGCCGGCGCCCGGCCAGCGGCCGGGCGCCAGGGAGGCAGCAGCCGTCCTGCGGGCCGCCTGGGCGACGAGAGTCGAGCGCCGCCGCGCCGCCACCTCGCGCACGACGCTGCGCGAGCGGGCGCTTCATGCCGCGCTGGCAGCCGTCTTCGTGGCCGGCTCGACCATTCTCCTCCCCTTCTTCCCGGCGGGCTGGCCCTACCTTCTCGGCGCGCTCGCGGGACGGCATCCGTTCTGGGCGATCTCGC
>JBOHAJ010000064.1:0-10044 GCA_050697715.1 Gaiellaceae bacterium | reverse complement strand
CTGTTTGACCGCGCCGTCGATGAGGTAGAGGGCACGGTCCGAGTAGCCCGCGCAGGCGACTGCGACGAGGTCGGTGGGGACTTCCTGGAGGGTCGTCCAGCTGTCCTCGAGCCCGTCGACGAGGCCGACGACCTGGATCTCGGAGTCGACCGGGAGCGAAGCCTCGACGGCGTCGCGGTCGATGCCGGAGTCGAGCGCGACGAGAACCTTGATCGGGCGGGTCATCGCCGCTCTCCGCTCCGGGGCGCGCTTCCCTCTTGGCGCGCGGCCGGGATCGGCTTGATCCCGAGCAGCATGCGGCTGAGCGTGACGACCGAAGGACGATGCTGTTCGGCGCCCGACTTGGGCCGGACGACGATCCAGATCTTCCCGTACTCGACCGCGTAGGCGGTCTCCGCCGACTCCTCGTCCGTCAAGCGCAGCACGACCGTCTTCGTCGCCGTCGGACCGGCGCCGATGCCGGCCGTCGCCGTCTCGCTCGGCGCGTCGAGAACGAGGACGTCCTGGGCGAGCACGAACGAGACAGGCTCGTTCCTCCCGTCCATCCCTTCGACGTTGAAGGCTGCGATCACGTCCACGTGGTCGCCGGGTAGGACCTTTCCGATCATCCCGTGCGCCGTGTCCAGCGGCACGGAAATGCCGCGTTCGTACTCGAGGACCTTCGTCGAGACGGCGTCGGCGTCGCCCACTGCGAAGTCGGCGACGGTGAGCTGCTGGCCGGGGTAGATGTCTTCGGCGGCGACCCGCCCCTTGAGGCTGGCCGGATCCACGATCGCGCCCTCCTTGAGCTCGTCGCGGGGGACCGTCGACGCCTGGAAGAGCGCCTCCGTCCCGACGACGTTCCCGGGCGTGCCCTTCTCGATCAAGTCGGCGGCCACGAGCACCGTCATCGGGCGCGAGGAGTCGTTCACGCTCTCGCGGTAGCGGTGCAGGTACCCGAGGAGGATGGCGGCCGCGAGCAGCGCCGCAGCTCCGCTCAGGGCGACCGTCCCGCCTCGGGTGGACAGCAATTTGTGGACCATTTGCATTGCGAATTCCTCCTTAATCCGTGAGTACGGCGATGCAGCTGCCGAAGGCGCTGAAATCGCAGAGGTCGCCGCTGCCGCCGCCGTCATTCAGCTTGTAGATGTACTTGATGAAATGGCCGACGATGTAGCCCTTGTCAGGCACGGGATCGTCGCCGGAACAGGGGCTGGAGAACCACCCCGTGACGTAGAAGGTTGCGAAGTTCGTGACGGGGACGACCTCGTTGCCGGTCCCGGTGAAGGTCCCGAACGGCGTGATGAAGATAGGCACGATGCGCGGGTCGTCCGGTGGAATGTTGGGGAAGCTGGACCAGTTGTTCGGGCTCGTGCAGCTGCTCGCGCCGCCGAGAATCCGGTCGCGCAGCCCCTGCTCGACCTGCCCGACCGCGCCGCCCGTCTGGATCGCGACACAATTCCACGGCCGAGGCGAGGCCCAGAGGGCGGGGTGGGTCGTGTATGGGCACGAAACGGCGTCGTTGATTGCGTATTCCGGAGCGCACCCGTAGCGGATCTCGTCGCGGAGGTTCGGCAGGTCCGGGTCGCAGTCGACCGACTGGTTCTGGCTGCCGGTGACGCGCAAGAGGACGACCGGGTCGCTGACGCTCTGGGCGACCTCGAGGTTCCCCTGGATGCCGATTCGCACGACGAGGTCGTGCGTCGTTCCGGTCTCGAACGAGTTGGCGCCTCCGACACCGCCCTCCCAGATCTGGGCCACCTCGACGGGACCGCTCCAAGCCGTCGCGGCGCTGAACGTGCGCTGGACGATGCCGAACGTGCCCTTGCACTTGTTGCCGTTCGGCTTGCAGTCGTTCCCCTGGATCGTCACCCCGGTCTGCGTGACCTCCCACTTCAGCTCGACCGAGAGGGGGCCGGCGTTGGGATTGACCGTGAAGAAACTCGCGTTCGACGCCGAGGAGACGAACCGCCCGGACGCCGAGTCGTAGACGAGTTGCTTCTCGACTCCGCCGACGACGGCGCGCACGATCGTGGTCGGGCCGAGGGGCACTCCGCCGAAGTCGACGCTGGCGGACACGCCGATCGTGCAGGAAGAGGCCTGCGAGTTGAAGTACGCGTCCGGGCAGGAGCCCGTGAAGAGGCTCACGTCTCGGGCGATCGGCGGGTTGGGGGGAACCGCGGATCCCGAGCTCGACCAGCCGCGGACGTAGACGATCCCGTTCGAGCTTTCGAGGTCGTAGCACTCGACCAGATAGCCGCCGCAGGTCGTCGACGAGGCGCCTCCGAGCGCGATGCGGACGCCGATCCGAGAGCTGGAGATCGGCACGGACAGCGGGGCTCCGGCGTTGTCCCAGATCGCGAGCCCGCCTGACGTACCGACCTTTGCGAGCGGCGCGGACCCGATCACGGCCCCGCTCGATTCGTCGACGAAGTATGCGCGTGCGACTCTCGGATCGATGTCAGGCACGGCCACGGGAAGTGCCCCGCGCGCGCGGTGGAGCGCCTGGATGACGACGCGGGCGTGCGCGTTGATGGCCGGAACGACGTCGAGCCCGAAGAACCAGGGCAGGTTCGCCTCGGTGATCTTGACGTCGACCATGCGAGCGGCGCAGGGCGGGCCGCCGTCGGAATAGTCGGTCCCGCCCTCGTTCCAGTAGCTCTGGGAGTTGACGAGGACGTGGACGTTCGACTGGTCCGTCGGAGGGATCTGGAGGTTGTAGGGCGCTCCCGCGCCCTGATCGCCGGCGTACTTGCGTGTCTCGCCGACGATCGGGGAGTCGGAGCACGGGAAAGTGAACGTGCCGCCGCCGGCGAGCGCCCCGGCGTCGGCCTGCATCTGCAGGTGGCGCTTGTGGACGAACCAGTTGCCGACGTCCACGACGAAGACGACGAAGAGCACGATCACGGGGAGCCAGAGGGCGACGGTCACGAGTACCCCTCCGTCCTCGTACGTGAGCGATCGGCCGCGGCGCGTCACGAGCACCCGGCTCCGTAGTTGGTGGGCTGCGCCTCGAGCCGCATGGTCGAGGAGCCCGTGATGGCCGACTGCGCGATCCCGAGCCGCGAGCCCAGGAAGGGCAGCCAGTTGTACGTCACGCTGGCCGTGACGTGCACCGGATCTCCGACGTTCGCCGTCCCGTTCGGGAAGCTGATGCAAATCTGGAGCGGGCCGGGCACCGAGGACGTGCCTCCGCTCTGGAGCTCGGGCGTGTCGGCCTGCTGCTGGATGTACTCCTGGAGCGTCCCCGAGCCCGGGTTCTTGTTGACGACCGCCCAGCGGGCGCCCTCGTTGGCGAGGTGGGTCGAGTCGATCCAGTAGTTGAACGCCTTGCCGAAGTCGAGCATGCCGAGCAGGAGCACCAGGAGAAGCGGCAGCACGAGGGCGAACTCCACCAGCGAGACGCCGGCCTCTCGGTCGTAGGGCGAGCGGATACTGGGCACGAAGCGACGCATCGAACTCCGCTTAGAAACCCCCGAGGACCGCGTTGAGCGCGTTGTTCACCGCGGTGCCGAGCAGGCCGAGCGTGCCCACCGTGACGAGCGCGACGAGGCCGAGGATCAGCGCGTACTCGACGAGCCCCTGGCCCTCTTCAGCGCGGATTCTCAGAAAAAGTCTCGTGAAAACGTGTTGGGAAATTCGTTCCGTCATCTCTCTTCGTCCTTTCCACAGGGGAATCCCCAGCCCCGCCCCGGACACCGGCGTATTCGAGTGGTGCGTGTCGTCGAGCGGCGGCTGGGGAACCCTGCTGTCTCGTGTGGCCTAGAGGCTCCCCACGATCGTGTTGAGGATGCCGTCGACCGCAACACCGAGGGCCGTCAGCGTCCCGAGCGCCGCCACGGAGACGAGCGCGAGGATCAGCGCGTACTCGACGAGGGCCTGACCCTCCTCCTGGTTCCGGAAGCGCTTGAAAAGCTCCACCATCATTTCTTCTTCACCTCCCCTCCGGGTGCAGATGGATGGGAACAGATAGAACGAGTAACTCCGGCCGGCCGCGGGCGAACCGACCGAGGGAGGTGTTCGGCCCCGCCCTTCGGGTGGTGATGCGCCGGGAGCTGGGAGCTACTACTGGCTGGGAGACCCACGCCGACAAGGAGGCCCCTCCCGTGCATCTCACGCTTCCACGACGCAGGCTCGACCCGCTCTCGCGGAGTGGCTCGGTCTCGCTCGCGCGCGAAGACGGCAGCCTCGTCTGCGAGCGGTGCGCCGTCGCGGCGACTCCGCTCTCGCGGCTCAGAGGCCTGCTGGGACGGAGCGAGCTCCAGCGGGGCGAGGGCCTGCTCATCAGGCCGTGCTCGTCCGTTCACACGTGGTTCATGCGCTTCCCGATCGACGTCGTCTTCCTCGACCGCGAGCTGCGCGTCGTCCGCGTCGCCCGTAGGCTGGCGCCCTGGCGCACGGCAGCAGGGCGAAAAGCCCGCGCGGTGCTCGAGCTTCCCGCGGGCGAGTCCGACCGGCGCGGCCTGCGGCCCGGCGACCGCCTCGCGGTGGTCGAGGCGGTGGCGAGATGAGCTCCTGGAGCGACGGGGCGCTACCCCTCCCGCGCGTTCGGAGGCTGCGCAGGATTCGCGTTCTCCTGCTCTCCCGCGACCGCCGATTCCTCCAGGTCGCCGCGTTCCTCCTCCGCCGGAAGGGGCTCGCCGTCGAGACGGCTCCCAGGCCGGAGCGGGCGCTCGAGCTGGTCGAGCGGCACGCGCCCGACGTCGTCGTGATCGACGGGAACGGCTTGCTTTCCGAGGTCGCCCGCTCGCTCGCCGGGATCGAGGCGGTCTGCCCGTCCGTCGCGGTCGTCGTCGTCTCCGAGCTGGAGGACGACGCACCGGCCCTGCGCAGCTTCAGGCTCCTGCCCAAGTGGGGCGCCGCCGACAGGCTCGCTGCGGAGGTGGAGCGCGCATACCTCCGACTCGGATCGGATGAGCTCGCCCGCTGAGCGGCTCGTCCGACCGCCCGCGCTCGCCGCGGCCGGCCTGGCGGCGTGCATGCTCTGCGCGCTCGCTTTGGCGCAGTTCGGCGTCGGACCGCATGCGCTGATCGCGGCGTTCGTCCTCTCGACGCTCGCAGTCCTCTCGGCGATCGACGTCGAGCGGCGTCTTCTCCCGAACCGGATCGTCCTGCCCGCGACCGCGGTCGTGCTCGCCGCCCAGACGGCGTTCTTTCCAGAGCGGGCCGCCGAGTGGGTGCTGGCATCCGTCGGAGCGGCGCTCGTGCTCTTTCTACCGCTGCTCGTTCACCCGTCCGCCATGGGCATGGGAGACGTCAAGCTCGGCCTGTTCCTCGGGGCCGCGCTCGGCAAGGCCGTCGTCCCAGCGCTGGCGCTCGGGGCGCTCTCGGCTGTCCCCGTCGCCCTCTACATGCTCGCGCGGGGCGGCCCGCAGGCGCGCAAGGCGACGCTCCCGTTCGGGCCCTTCCTCGCGCTCGGCGCCGCCGTAGTGCTCCTCTTCGGGACCTAGAAGCGCCCGCGCGACGCGTTCGCGACGAGCCTCAGGACCCAGAACGCGACGAGCAGTGAGTACGTGAGGGCGGGGAAGGCGACCACGAACAGCGCCACCAGCGTCCAGACCCTGGAGCCCGACAGGACGTGGAATGCGGCCGGGAAGAGGAGCAGCGCCACCACCATCGCGCCACCCACGTGGAGCAGCGCGGCCCTCACCGTCTCGGGGCCGAGCCGCGGGAAGCGCAGATCGAGCCAAACGGCGAGCACGCCGCAGCCGACGAGGAAACAGATCGCGAAGGCGCTCGAGCTCAGGCCGTCCTCCGTCCCGGGGGGAGGAGAGCATCATATCTCGCCGGGGGCCGCCGTCAGGCCCTCGAGGCCGGCTTCCCACCCGAAGTGCGGGCACGAAACTCGCCCATCGGAGAGCGCCGCCGCCGCGTCTCCCGTGCACCCTGGGGGCATGGACGCGAAAGCGCGCCCATCGCTTCGCCCGGCCGCGGCGGCGCCCGCCCGGCCGAGGCCTCGTCCGCAGTTCCGGCAGACGCCGGACGGCGGGCTCGCACGCCGCCTGCGCGCCCTTGGGAGGTCGCGCTAGTGGACGCGGAAGGCGCACGCGCGCTCGCGCGCAGAATCGCGGCGGGACCCCCCGCCGGAGACGCGAAGACGGGAGTCCCGCGGACGGTCGCGGCCGACCCCGTTCCCGAGGACCTGTTCGAGCCCCGCGCCCGCTACGGGGTGCGGATCGCCTGGACCGAACGGACGACCCGGCTGGCGGGGGACCGGCCGGTCGTCGTCGTCCGGCGTCTGTGCAAGACGCTCGTTGACGGCCGGTGGATCGTCTCGGTCGTGCGGGAGACGGTCGAGCCGATCTAGGTTAGGCCCGGTCGCGGCGCTGGAGCGTCGCCTGCACCTGGGCGACGTAGGCGGAGAGCCTCCGTTCGCGCTCCTCGAGCCGAGCCGCTTGCTCGGCGAGCTCGCGCTCGCGCCGTTCGGCGTCTTCACGGCGCAGCTGCAGGTCGACTCCCGCGCTGAGCTCCTGCGACTCGAGCTCCCGCTCGCGCTCGTCGAGCTCGCGGATGCGCTCCTGGAGCATCGCCTCGGCCTCGGCGAAGGAGCGGTCGCGCCGGGCGACCCACTGCGTGCCGGCCGCGGCGTCGGGATCGAGGAGCTCGCGCTGGAAACGGGCGAGCTCGCGCTCGCGCTCGGCGAGGCGCTGCTGCTCGACCTGCACGCGGTCGTTCTTCTCGGTGAAGAGGCGCTCGCGCTCGGCCAGCTCGGCCTCCGCCTCGGCGATCCGCCGGAAACGATCCTGGAGCTCTGCAGCGTGCGCCGCGAGCTCGGCGGCCCGCGTCCCCGCGTCGGCGAGGAGTCCGGCGAACGTGCGGTCGAGCTCCTGCTGCACCGGCCCGAGCTGCTCGAGGCGCGCGCGGCGCTCCTGGATCTCCGCCTCGCGCCGCTCGAGCTCTTGGAGGTCGGCGGCGAGCTCCGCCGCCCGTTCGGCCAGCACGGCGCCGCGCTCGTCGAGCTCCGCTGCGCTGCGCTCGAGATAGGCCTCGAGCGAGCCTCGAAGCTTGTCTGTGATCCCTCTGGACATGCGGCTCTCCATGCATCGGCTCAGATCCGCATGGCCTAAATCCTTTCAGTCCGGGTAAGGAGAGCGGCGATGCGCGTCAGCCGGATCGTCGTCGTCCTCTACATCGTCGCGGGCGCGATCGTGGCGAGCCAGAACGACTACTTCGAGAACCTCGACAACGCGAAGCGGATCCTCTCGGCGGTTCTCGCCGTCGTCCTGTGGCCGTTCGTCCTCGCCGGCCTCGAGCCGCGAATCGATTAGTCGACCACGAACCGGGCAGCGGCGAGCACGACCCGCCCCGCCCGGTGGAGCTTCCAGCGATTAACCCGTCCGATGCGGTCGCACGGCTGATGCCAGCACGGATCCCAACGCCACTCGACCCAGGCCGCCGGCACGCCGCCGCGCGTGAGGTCGTCGTGGTCGGACTGACCCGTGTCCCGCAGGTAGGTCACGCTGATGCCGAGCGCGCGGGCTCGGCCCAGCAGGATGCGCGCCGAGCGATTCGGCGAAGCCTCGAGCCCCCGCACGTGGAGCGTCGTGCCGACGCCGACCATGTCCATCGAGAGCGCGAGGCGGACGCTCTCCCTGTTGGCGGCGGAGAGCGTGCGCGTGAGCCGCCGGGAACCGAGGTGCCAGGACGATCCGGTCACCATCCGCTCCTCCGCGGCGAGCCCGGCGATGAGCACGCCGTTCCTCCCGCGCAGGTTGCGGGCCAGCTCGAGTATGGAGCCGACTCCCGAACCGTTGTCGTTGGCCGCGTGCGTCCCGTGGACGCCGTCGATGTGCGCCACCACGATGACCTTGACCGGCCCGTCCGTTCGCCCGACGACGTTGCGCGTGCGGTCGCCGTTCGGGAGCGTGAACCACTGGTTGCGCACCGTGTAGCCGAGCGCCTCCAGCCGGTTCCGGACGATCGTGCCCGCCTGGAACTCGTGCGGCCCGCCCGCCGGACGCTGGCCGAGCGCCGCGATCTGCGCCGTCCAGTACCGCGCCCGGGCGCCGTCGAAGGCGGCGCTCGCGGCCGGGGCCAGGACGAACGCGGCAAGAGCGCAGGCGGCGAGGCCCCCCAGAGCAGACCGACGCATCGCCGGCAGCTTATAACGCGGGCCCCGGTTGCTATCTTCGGCTCGTGCCCGTTCCGGCAATACACGTCGGTTTCTGGCCCGCGATCACACGGCGCCAGAGTCCACCCTCGCCCTTGCCAAGGCTCCCCAGCCTTGCCTGCGGACGAGTGCGGCCTCTGGCTTGGTGCTCGCAACCCAGAAACTCGACAGCATCACCGGCAGAGGCACCGCCATGAACGGTCGCCTCGAGGAGCTCCTGCGGCAGGCCTTCCCCGCAGCCCGGGAGCTGACTGTCGTCGACCGAACCGGCGGGGGCGACCATTTCCATGTCACGGTCGTCGACCGGCGCTTCGAGGACCTGTCCCGCCTCGACCAGCACCGGCTCGTGTACGCGGCTCTCGACGAGCCGCTCAGGGACGGCACCATCCACGAGCTACGAATCACGACGAGGAGCGAGGAATGAGCGATCTTCAGGAACGGATCAGGCAGATGATCGAGGGCGAGCCCGTCGTCGCCTTCGTCAAAGGCACTCACGAGCAGCTCTTCTGCGGCAACTCGATGCGGGCGCTCGAGGCTCTGCGCTCGGTCGGCGCAGGCTTCACTGCCGTGGACGTGCTCCCCGACCCCCGCATCCGCGAGGAGCTCTCGGCGCTCTCCAGCTGGCCGACCATCCCGCAGGTCTTCGTCGGCGGCGAGCTCGTCGGCGGGGCCGACATCGTCCAGGAGATGGCCGCCACCGGCGAGCTGGAGGCGACCCTGAACGAGAAGCTCGGCGAGGGCTGGCACAAGCCGGGCGCCGAGCGGACGGTGGCCGTCAGCGAGCCGAGCGGCTTGCAGCTCCGACCAGAATCGCCCGGATAGCCTGGTGGCTCTCCTCCCCAGGTGACCACCGCGAGGTCTCGCCGCACCTCCAACGGGCCTACGTAGGCCGCCGACGAGATCCGCGCCTAGGCGTAACTCCGGGCGCTCCGTGCGCGGCCGGTCGCATACGTCGTCATCGCGCTGAAGTGCGACGTCTCCGCAGGCGATCGCGTGGGCCACGAACCCGTTCTCCCAGCGCTCTGCGTCGTCTTACCCGACAACGAACTGGCCGCATAAGTGTGACCCGGGTTGACCTGCAGTTGCTCGCTTATCGCCTCCGTCATGCCACGCCAAGCGCCGTGAGTCCGGTGCTCCGCTCCACTCGAGCGGGTAGTCGGGCCTAACCCATCGGACGGCTCGCTCAGGGCCCTTTGGAACCAACGTTCGAAGAGTTTTCAGGAACGGAGCGGGGCCTGGGATTCGACGGCCCGTGAAAGCGAAAGAGAGGCGAGCATGAAGCGGTTTCTTGTTGTCTTTGGGGCGGCTCTCGCTACAGCTGCCTTCTTCGTCGCACCGGCGCTCGCGAGCACCACCATTGGCTGGGAAGGACAGGGCTCCGAGAACCTGCCGTGCTCCGGCAACGAGCATTGGGTGCTCGCTCCCGCCCAGGGCATCACGTCCGCGGTGCTAACCCTCAACGGCGTGAACTACACGATGTCGCAGAGCGGAAACGGGTCCTTTTCAGCGGACACGAACGTCGGCTTCGACGGGTCGCAGTCCGTCTCGGTGACCTACGAAGGCGACAACGACAGCGCGCACCTGCAGCTGTCCCACTGCGACTCGGGCGGGTCGACCGGCGGGACGACCGGCGGCGACACGGGCGGCGACACCGGCGGGACGACTGGTGGCGACACCGGCGGGACGACTGGCGGCGACACCGGCGGTGATACGGGAGGCGACACCGGGAGCACGACGGGTGGCGGCACCACGGGATCGGGCGGCGTCTCGGGCGGTACGACCGGCGGCTCGCCAGGCGCCCAGGCCGGCGGTGAGCTTCCGTTCACGGGGCTTCCGATCTGGGTCCCCCTCGCCCTCGCGGGCGCGTTCCTTGCCGGCGGCGCCTTTCTCCTGCGGCGCCGCAAGGAGACCGAGGTCTTCTAAGGAGAGAAGCGATGCTCGAGGCGGGTCGGCCC
>JBOHAJ010000063.1:0-6505 GCA_050697715.1 Gaiellaceae bacterium | reverse complement strand
GGTACTCGGCGTAGGCGCCGTTCAGGAACGGCCGCAGGTTCTCGCAGAGCGTCTGCTCCCCGCGTTGGCAGGGCGCGCACTCGCCGCACGGCGCCGAGTTCGCGGCGACCGCGCGCCGGCCGGTGGCGACGTCCACGCCGCAGAACTCGTGCCCAAAGGGGCTGGGCGTCCGCTCGAGCAGGAGCGGGTGCCCGCGGCGAAACGCCTTGGCGTCGGTCCCGTCGGTGAGCGCGACCTCCACCTGGACGAGGACGTCGCCCGGGCCGGGCTCGGGGCGCGGCACCTCCTCGACCCGAAGGTCGCCGGGGCCGTAGTAGAGGAGCGCTCTCAAGGGATGTACACGACCTTCACCGCGCGGTGCGTCCGGTAGAGCTCGAGGCCCTCCGCGAAGCGCTCGAGCGGGAGCGTCAAGGTCGGAATGGGAGCGAGCGTGGGGAGGAGGGCCACCGCGTCGCGCATGGCCGCCGGCGTCGCCGAGCAGGAGCCGACGATGTGTAGCTCTCTGCGGAGGACGGTCTCGAGGTCCACTCGGGCGGGCTCGGCGAGCCACGAGAAGACGAGGAGCGTGCCCCCCGGTTCGAGCGCGGCGAGAGCGTCGTCGAGTCCTGCGTGGGCGCAGAGGACGGCCGCGTCCACCTGCCCATCGGCAGCTCGGGCGCCGAGCGAGCGGGCGAGCTCGAGCCGGTCGGCGAGAGGATCGAGGGCGTGAACCTCGTCGCCGCGGCCGACGAGCACCTGCACGAAGAGGAGGCCGGCGAAGCCGCAGCCGACCACGAGGATGCGTCCACGCGGGAGGCGGTCAACGGCGCGGAGCACGCAGGCGAGCGGCTCCGCAAAGGTGCCGGCGTCGTCGTCGAGGCCGTCAGGCAGCGGGACAGCTTCCGTCGCCCGCGCCCGCTCGGCGAAACCGCCCGGCACGATCGTCGGCGCCGGGAAGCGCTCACAGGTCGTCTCATGACCTGCGCGGCAACGCTCACACTCCCCGCAGGGGAGGTGGTGGACGAGCGCGACGCGCAGCCCACCCTCGCGCTCGGCAACGACTTCGTGCCCGAGGACGGTTCCCTCGGGGAAGCGGCCGATCTTCTGCACGTCCGTCCCGCAGAGCCCGCAGGCTCGGACGCGGACGAGCTCCCCGTTCCCCTCGGGCTCGGGCACGTCGGCGAGCGTCGGCTCCCCAGCGTGATCCAGGACGACGGCCCGCATGACGGATATCGTAGGGAGCCGGCACGGCCGCGACCGTCCGCGCCGGGAAGCTGTTCGAGCAGGCCCGGGGGCGCCGCTACACTTTGACCCGCGCGGGGCTATAGCTCAGCTGGGAGAGCGCCTGGATCGCACCCAGGAGGTCGTCGGTTCGAGTCCGACTAGCTCCATGAAAGACCTGCAAATGCAGGTCTTCCGTTTTCTAAAGCGTTGCCTAGCCGGATCCAGAGGTGCCGTCGTTCGTGAGCGAGGTCCGGTCCACTTTGGACTGCGCCAACTGGACAGACTGCTCGGCAAGGCCGTCAATCGCCGAACCGCGGCCCCTCGCCCTGATAAACAGGCAGCGTGCCGTCGGACGTAATCCTCGCTCTCGATCAGGGAAGCTCGAGTACCCGCTGCGTCGCGTACGACCGGCGCATGCGCCAGCGCGGCGCAGCCGTCCGCCGGGTATCGACCCATCGACCGTCGTCAGGCATGGTCGAGCATGATGCCGACGAGCTGTTTGCCGGGGCGCTGGGGGCGATCTCCGAGGTGGTAGGGAAGGTGGAAGCCGCTGTCGCCGGGATCGGCATTGCGAGCCAGACGGAGTCCTTCGTCCTGTGGGAGCGCGACACCGGGCGGTCTGTAACCCCCGTGGTGAGCTGGCAGGACCAACGTGCGGGCGAACTGTGCGCGTCGATTGGCGGGCGCCCCGAAGCGGCGACCATACGCGCGAAGACCGGCCTTGCGCTCGACCCGACCTTCTCCGCGCCGAAGCTCGCCTGGCTCTTCGACGCCGACGGGGCGCTATGCGAGCGCGCGGAGGCGGGCGAAGTGTTGTTCGGCGACATCGCCAGCTGGCTCGCCTGGCATCTCTGCGGTGCGGTGACTCACGTCACGGAACCTTCGAATGCCTGCCGCTCGCTGCTCGTCGACCTGGAGACCTTGCGCTGGGACGGAGGGCTACTCGATCTGTTCGGGGTGCCCGCGGCCCTGCTGCCCAAAATTCGACCGTCCGACGAGCCCGGCGTCCACACTTCGGGCGCGGTGATCGGGTTCGAAGCGCCGCTGGCGGCGATGCTCGGGGATCAGCCCGCGGCGCTCTACGGCCAGGGTTGCACGTCGCCGCGCATGGCCACGCTCACGCTGGGCACGGGCGCCTTCCTGTGGCTGAACGTGGGCGGTAAGCGGCCGGAACCTCCGTCGGGCGTGCTGGCTACAGCCGCGTGGGAGAAGCGAGCCTCTGGGCCGACGTACGCGCTCGAGGCCTTCTGCGCGAACGCCGGCAACGCGCTGGACCTGTTTCCCGCCTTGAGCTTCGCCGCTGCCGGTGCTTCTCGGGCGCCCGACTGGTCTCGTCCGCATCCGATGGTCGTCCCTGCCCCGGCGGGCCTCGGCACTCCGCGCTGGCACGGCGCCGACCGCATCACCGTGCTGGGAGCAAGCAGCTCGACGACGTCAGCCGATCTCGCAGCGGCGGCGCTCGCCGGAGTCGCCCACCAGATCGCCGACGCACTGGAGGCCGTAGACGCAGACAGATCAGCGGACGTCTTGCGGGTCGGCGGGGGGCTTTCTGCCCACGCCGGGCTGCTGCAGGCCGTGGCCGACCTCTCCGGGCTGGCGCTCGAGGTCGCCGCCGACCCGGAGGCAACCGCTCGAGGCATCGCCACGCTGGCCGCGGAGGCGGTGGGCCTGCTCGACGGGGCCTTCACGGCACCTGCGATCGCTCGCCGGGTGGCTCCGCTCCTGGACGACGGGGGACGTGCGCGAGAGCGATCCCGTTGGGAGGACGCGCTCGACGTTCACGTGCGGGTGGAGGCATGACCAAGGGAGTCCTGAGTCCGGGAGCCCGGGCTGAGGCCGTGGCCCGCCTGGAGCGGGAGCAGCTCGACGTCCTCGTGGTCGGGGGCGGGATAACTGGCGTCGGCGTTGCGCTCGACGCGGTGTCGCGCGGTCTGTCGGTCGGGCTGATCGAGGCGCACGACTTGGCAGCGGGGACCTCCAGCCGGTCGAGCAAGCTGATCCACGGCGGGCTGCGGTACCTCGAGATGCTGGAGTTCAAGCTCGTGCGTGAGGCCCTGCGCGAGCGGCGCCTGCTGTTGACCCGACTCGCACCCCATCTCGTGCGGCCGGTGGATTTCCTGTTCCCGCTGAAGCACCGAGGGTGGGAGCGTCCGTACGTGGGCGCCGGCCTACTCCTCTACGACGCGTGGGCAGGTCGGCACCTGCCGCGGGCACGGCATCTGTCCCGCCGTGCCGCGCTGGCGGCGGCCCCGGCGCTTCGGCCCGACTCGCTGGTCGGAGCCGTGCGGTTCAGCGACGCCCAGGAGGACGACGCGCTCTACGCCGTGTACGTGGCGCGTACGGCGGCGGCTCGAGGCGCGTCGATCGCGACCAGGGTTCGCGCGGCGAGCTTTCTCCGCGGCGAGACAGGCCGGATACTCGGCGTTCGGGCCGACGACTGTCTGACCGGCCGCCCGCTCGAGATCCGGGCTCGGCACACGATTGTCGCCGTCGGCGTCGCGACGGACCGGGTGCTCCAGCAGGCCACCGGCCGGGCGCAGAAGACAGTGCGGCCGTCGAAAGGGGTGCACCTGATCGTCCCTCGCTCCTCGATCCCCATGCGGTCAGGCCTCTTCATGCGAACGGAGAAGAGCGTCTTCCACGCCATCCCCTGGGCCTCGGACTACTGGCTCTTGGGGGATACGGACACCGAGTGGGACGGCGACGTCGACACACCCGTTGCCAACCGGACGGACGTCGAGTACGTGCTGGCGAAGGTCAACAGCGTTCTCCGGAGGCCGGTGCGACAGGACGAAATCCTCGGTGTGTTCGCGGGGCTCCGTCCGCTTGTCGCCGCCGAGGGCACCGGCGACACGACCCGGCTCTCGCGCGAGCACCGGCTGTTCTCGCCCGTGCCCGGCTTGACAGCGATCGCCGGCGGCAAGTACACGACATATCGCGTCATGGCGCGGGACGCCGTCGACGTGGCCTCCCGCGACCTCGGGTCGATGGCTCCCTCGACGACCGACCGGCTCCCCTTGCTGGGAGCCGC
Source organism: Gaiellaceae bacterium (assembly GCA_050697715.1). Classification (GTDB taxonomy): domain Bacteria; phylum Actinomycetota; class Thermoleophilia; order Gaiellales; family Gaiellaceae; genus DASQWP01. The sequence goes on along the minus strand of JBOHAJ010000063.1, from coordinate 2,271 downwards.
GGCGCCGCCGGACAGCGGGGATCGGATTCGACTGCGTCACGGCGGCTGCGCAGACGAGGTGCTGATGCTCGCTCAGGCTGATCCGGAGCTGGCAGCCCCGCTCGCTGGTGCCGGCCACTACATCCGCGCCGAGGCAGTGCACGCAGTCACCCACCAGGGCGCGCTCGACCTCGACGACATCCTCTCGCGCCGAACGCGCGTCTCCATCGAGGCCGCCGACCGTGGCCGCTCCGCCGCGGCGTCGATCGCGTCGCTGGTTGCGCCGGCGCTGGGGTGGTCGGAGGCGCGCGCCGCGGAGGAGCTCGAGCGCTACATCAGGCTCCGAGATGCCGAGGCAGCCGCGGAGGCTGCGCCGGACGATGCTGCAGCGGCGGCGGCCTACCGGGCCGTCATGAACGGCTAGCGATCAGGCCCGGGCGCCCGGCCCGTAGGAGAGCTGCAGCAGCCGCCCCTTGGCGAACCGCTCGGGTCGCAGCGCGCCGACGTCGATCGGCGGCCTTCGGCCGCTCACCTCTGCGGCGACGACCTCGCCCACGGCTGGGGAGAGCTTGAACCCGTGGCCGCTCCAGCCGACGGCGAGGTAGAGGCCGGCGATGCCGGGGCACGGGCCGATGATCGGGTTCCAGTCGGGGGTGACGTCGTAAGGCCCGGCGAAGCCGCGCACGAGCTCGAAGTCGGCCAGCCGCGGATAGCGCGCCTGCAGGCCGCGGCGGACGGCGTCCTCGTAGCCGCCCGAGAGGCTGTGGTCGCAGTCGTCTGCACGCTCGAGCGGATCCTCCTCGGTGTAGGCGACGGCGCAGAACTGCCGCCCACGGTCAGGACGGACGACCACGTTCGTCACCGCATCCGAGCAGACCGCGGACGGAAGGGGGCTGCCGGGAGCCGCGCGACCCACCAGCACCTGCAGCCGGCGAAGCTCGATCGGCTGCTCGGCGCCCAGCGGCCGCAGCAGATCGTTCGCCCACGCTCCGGCGGCCAGGACGATCCGGCCGGCCGGGACGAAGCCGTCCGCGGTCTCGAGGCCGAGGGCACGGCCGGCCTCCACCCGGATGGAATTCACCGCCCGGCCCAGGTGGTGCCTAAGGCCGCGACGTGTCGCGGCCGCGAACCAGCCCAGGCACATCTTCTGCGCGTCGGCGAAACCGCCGTCCGCTCGAACGCGGCGCCCCTCACCCCAGTCAGCGACAGCTCGGGCTCGACGTCCGGGATCTCGTCCACCTCGAGGAACCGGGTGTCCAAGCCGAGGGACTGCAGCATCGCTACGTTTCCCCAGCAGGCGTCGGCCAGTTTCTGCGGCACCGTGAGCAGGTAGCCGCAGCGGACGTATCCTGCGTCAGCGACGCCCACCTCGTCGTGCCAGGCCATGATCGTCCGCGAGCCGGCCATGGCGAGCCGGGCGGTGACCGCGTTGGAGTAGTGGCGGCGTACCATCGAAAACGACCGGCCGGAGTCCCCGCTGCCCGGCATGCCGCGGTCGAACAGGGCGACGCTGCCTGCCCCGTCGCGGCACAGAGCGTGGGCCGTCGCCAGCCCGAAGATGCCTGCGCCGACGATCGCGGTGTCCACGGAGGCGCTCACGCCGAGGACCGTAACAGCGTGGTGATTCCCTACCCATCTAGGATTGGCGCGTTCGTCGAGCAGTACCCGTCGAACCAGTGAGAGGACGGTCCACGATGTTCACACCGATCGTCGGTCGCACGGTGCTCGTCACCGGCGGGACCAAGGGAATCGGCAAGGGATCGCCGGCGTGTTCGCGCAGGCCGGCGCGAACGTGGTCGTGAACGGCCGAGACGCCGGGGCAGGCGAGGCGGCCGTGCGCCACCTGTCCGGCCAGGGCGGGGAGGTGGCCTACGTCGGCGGCGACGTCGCTAAAGCGACGGACTGCGAGCGGCCTACTATCCAGGTTGCGCGCCACGTTCGGCGCCCCCTTTGCGGCGGCGGCTGAACCGGAATCGCCCGGGAGGGGGTCGTGAGCGTGAGCACCGACCGGGTGCAAAACGCTGTGGGAACATGTTGGGGCGATTTGCGAGGTCCTAGAAATGGCTCAGCCAAGCCGTTTCTAGGGCGGAGAGCGGCTGGATCGCACCCAGAAGGTCGCCGTTTCGAGTCCGGCTAGCTCCATGAAAGACCTGCAAAAACACGTCTTTGGTTTGCTGGAAGGAATACAAAGAGCGCCTGGATGTAATCCGGGAAGTCACGAGCCTCAGCGGTGGCCGATGGCGGAGAGTTGCTCGGCCAAGCCGCGGCGGAAGGCCGGCACGAGTGCGAGGA
>JBOHAJ010000062.1:0-7592 GCA_050697715.1 Gaiellaceae bacterium | reverse complement strand
ACTATTCCGATCGAGAAATAGCCCTCTAGCAGGGAAGAGTGGAGGCGGCGGGAATCGAACCCGCGTCCGCGATTGCACCGGGAAGAGCCTCTACAAGCTTGTCCTGCCCTTGCGCTTCGCCCGGCGGCCGGTGGCAGGCGACCTACCGACGGGCTAGCCATCCTTTGGAGTCCCGCTCCGGGCGATTGGCTCTCCCTCGGCGGCGAGCCCGTTTTCTGACGCCGCTTTACCGATCCACGGGCCGAGACCGGAGCGACGCGCTACCTAGGTCTTAGGCAGCGAGTGCGAGAGTTTGCTTGTTCGCACTTGCGTTGTTCCCGGTTGTTTTACGAGGCCAACCGGGGACCTCGGCTTGCAGCTCCTCCGGAGAACCAACCACGTCGAAACCAGGTCGCCCCCGGAACGATCAAAGTATAGCCCGCCCCATGCGCCGCCTCCCCCAGCTCCGCTCTCTTCGGCTCACCCAGGCCCTCGTCCTCCGGGTGGACGCGGTCTCGAACGCCTCGCTCGCTCTCTTCCTGCTCGCGGCCAGCTGGGACGATCTCTACGAGCTCTTCGGCCTGCCGCTCCCCGAGCCTCCCTTCTACGCGCAGCTCCTCGGAGCGGTCCTCGTCGCCTTCGCCCTGCTGGAATGGACGCTCGCCGGCACGGCCGCAGAGCGCGCCGTCACCTTCGCCGCCGCGGTGGGGAGCGCCCTCGCGGCCGCGATCCTCGCGTCCTGGCTCGTCGCCGGCGAGACCGGCGCGGACCCGCACGGGGAGGTCGCGCTCTGGTCGATCGCCGCCTTCCTCGCCCTCGCCGCGGCGATCCACGCGGTCGTGCTCCTGCGCGCTACTCGCGCCGGGCCTTGAGGGCGCGCTCGATCTGGCGGCGGGCGTCGCGCTCGGCGAGCTCCCGCCGCCGGTCGCGCGTCGCCTTCCCGCGCGCGAGCGCAAGCTCGACCTTCGCGCGGCCGTTCTTCCAGTAGAGCTTCGTCGGGACGAGCGTCAGGCCCTTCTCATGCACCTTGCCGACGAGCGAGGCGATCTCGCGGCGGTGTAGGAGAAGCTTTCGGTCGCGGTCGGGGTCGTGGTTGGCGATGTTCCCCTGCGCGTACTCGGGGATGTGGACGCCGACGAGCCAGACCTCCATGCCGCGCAGATCGCCGAAGGCGCGGTGGAGCGTCACCCGGCCCTCGCGCAGCGACTTCACCTCCGTCCCCGTGAGGACGAGGCCGGCCTCGTAGCGGTCGAGGAGCTCGTACTCGTGCCGCGCGCGCCGGTTCTCCGCGATCAGCTTTGTCCCGCTCGCCCGTCTCATTGACCCCAGCGTACCGGCGGCCGGACCATAAAAATTCGCCGAGCCGGGTACGCTTTCGTCCCCCCCACCGGCGGACAGTCCGCTTCCGCGTAATGCCTACCGGCGAGGCTTCGTCCTACTCGCGCCCCGTGCTCGACGCAAGCGGCACCCTAAAGAGCGGGCGAGACGGGCGCAAGGGTGGCCCCGAATCATTTCTTGCAAAGAGCGCTGATTCTCAGAATGGGCAACGGCGATCAGTCCGAGGCGGGCGAGACCTCGACCTTCCCCTGCTCGCGCTCGATCTTCTCGACCCGCACCTCGATGGGATCGCCGAGGCGGTACGCACGGCCCGTCCGCCGGCCGACGAGCGCCGTCCCGAGCGGATCGAGCTCGAAGTAGTCGCCGGGCAGCCGGCGGGCGGGCAGGTATCCCTCGAAGACGCCGCCGAAGCGGACGAAGACCCCCGAGCCGATGGCGCCGACGATCTCACCCTCGAACGCCGCGTCCCAGCCTTCGTCGAAGAGGCGCCGGCCGAGGAGCCAGGCGAGGCAGATCTCGTCCGCGAGATACTCGATCTGGGCCGCTTCGCGCTCGCGCGCCGACGTCCACTCGGCGAGCTCGGAGAGATCCTCGGGGAGCTCCGCGTCGGCGAGACCCAGCTCGCGCAGGAGGGCACGGTGGCAGACGAGGTCGGGGTAGCGGCGGATCGGCGAGGTGAAGTGGCAGTAGGCGCGGCTGGCCAGGCCCGAGTGGCCGAGGTTGCGCGGGTCGTAGCGGGCCTGCTTGAGCGAGCGGAGTACGAGTGCCGGGAAGGCCTCGCCTCCCCGCCCCGACTGCCCCGTGTACTCGGCCACGCGCTCGCTCGTGCGCGCGGCGAGTCGTGCCGCTTCGGACGGCGTCAGCCGCTTGGGCGCGGGCGGCGTCGGCACTTCCAGCGCCTCGAGCTTCGCCAGCAGGAGCTCGACCGCCTGCGGGTCAGGCCGCTCGTGGACGCGGTAGAGCGCAGCTCGGCCGCGGGCGGCGAGCAGCCCCGCGACAGCTTCGTTGGCCGCGATCATGCACTCCTCCACCAGCGTGTGGGCGAGCGCCTCCCCCTCGATCCACGCGCGCTCCACGCCCCCCTCCCGGTCGAACTCGAAGGCGATCTCGCCCGTCTCGATCCTGAGCGCGCCGCGACGGTAGCGGCGACGGCGGAGCTCAACGGCCAGCCGCTCGGCGAGACGGAGCGGCTCCGCGAGGTCCGCTCCCCCCCGCTCCCGCCCACTCAGGATCGCCTCGGCATGCGCGTAGGTCAGCCGCTCCCGGCTCCGGATGACGCTGCCGTAGAAGGCGGGCTCTCCGGGCCGGAGGTCGCCGTCGAAGGGGATCTCGACGGTGACGCAGCGGCGATCCTGGTGGGGACGCAGGCTGCACAGGTCGGCGGAGAGGCGTTCGGGCAGCATCGGCTCGACCAGGCCGGGGACGTACGTGGAGAACGCGCGCTCGACGGCGTCGTGGTCGAGCGGGCTTCCCGGCGGCACGTGCGCGGCGACATCGGCGATGTGCACCCAGGCGCGGAGCCCGTCGCCCTCGGGGCGGAAGCTGAGAGCGTCGTCGAAGTCCTTCGCCCCTTCGGGATCGATGGTGAAGGCGAAGAGGGCGCGCAGGTCGACGCGGTCGGGCTCGAGCTCGCCCGGCTCCTCCGGCAACGGCGGCGGTTCCCTGCGTACGCCTTTGTGCCACAAGAGCCCTTCGAGGACCGCCTCGACGTGATCTGCGCGCCCTAGGACTCGTTCGAGCCGGGCGCGCCCGCGCCCGAGTCGAAGCACGGCGAGGTCGCCGAGTGAAGCGTCCCCGGCTCCCTTGCGGTCGACGACGACCGGGACGCCCCCCTCGAAGTACGGCTCGCCTACGAGGAGCTTGCCCCGGCGGGCGAGCTCGACGACGAGGAGATCCACTACTTGGTCAGCGCCGCCAGAAGGGCCTTGCGGGCCGCGCGGAGCGCTTCGTCCGGCCGCGTGAGCGGGTCGTCGAGCGCCCGCACTCCCGGGTGGATCCCGCTGGGAGAGATGTCCTCGCCCGCGGGGGTGAGGTAGGTCGCCGTCGTCACCTTGAGGGCGCCGCCGTTCGTGAGCTGCTCGATCGACTGCACCGAGGCCTTCCCGAAGGTGCGCACGCCCACGACCACGGCCCGCTTGTGGTCGCGGAGTGCGGCGGCGACGATCTCGGCCGCGCTCGCGCTCCCGCGGTCGACGATGACCACCAGCGGCAAGCGCGGGTAGGCCGCGTCACCGCTCACCCCGTACTCGCGCGCTTCGTCGTGCACCCCGTCCGTGGAGCAGACGAGCCCCTCCTCGACGAAGAGCGAGACCGTCGCGACCGCCTCGGAGAGGAGCCCACCCGGGTTGTCGCGGAGATCGACGATTGCACCCTTCGCGCCGCGCTCGACGAGACGTCGGAGGACCTGCTCGATGCGGTCGGCGGTGGCGGCGGGGAAGGAGAGCACGTGCAGATAGGCGACTTTCCCCTTGGGCGTCTGGAGCTGATGCGCGCGGACGATTGGGACGTCGATCTCACGTCGCATGACCGTGAACTCGAGCGTGCCGCGGCGCGGCCGGCGGACCCTGAGATGGACGATCGTCCCCTTCTCGCCCTTGATCAGGGCGAGCGACCGCTGGAAGCCGAGGCGGCCCGCCCGCGCTCCGTCGATGGAGACGATCACGTCGCCCCTGCGGATGCCGGCCGCGCGCGCCGGCCCAGCGAAGGCGGAGGTGACGAGAAGCCCCTCCTTCGTCGGCCCCACCGTCAGCCCGATGCCTGAGTAGTTGCCCTCCGTCCGGTCCTCGAGCGCCTGGAACTCGGCGGGCGTGAGGTAGACGGTGTGAGGATCGTGGAGCGCCTCGATCATCCCGTCGACCGTCCGCTTCCGCAGGACGGCCGGGTCGATCGAGCGGTAGTACGAGGAGGCGAGCTCGGAGCGCACCTCCTCCAGAAGCCGGCTCGGCTGCGGCGGCGTCACATCCGTCGTCGTGGCCGGCCCGGTTGCAGGCTCCGCGGCCCGCGTCAGCCAGAAGCCGAGCAGAAACGCTCCTGCGACCAGGAGCGCGACCGCCGCCACTCCACTCGCTCGTCTCATCCGCCCGCGAAACCTGAGTATAGGGGCGCCCCGCCGGCTGGGCCGGAACACTAGTGCCCCTTCAGCACTAAACCCGGAGGAAGCGCCGGAGCGTGATGCCCGAGCCGGCCGCCCCGACGAGGAGGCTCACGGCCACGAGGATGAGCGCCACCGCCGGGAACGGCCAGGCCTGGATGTCGTCGGGTCTGTCGATGCGCCCGAGGATGCCCGGGAGCGCGAGCTCCTTCGCGAGCAGCAGGAGCACGACTGCCAGGAGCGAACCGGCCAGGCCGCAGACCAGGCCCTCCAGCATGAACGGCGCGCGCACGAACCAGTTGGTCGCGCCGACGAGCTTCATCACCTCGATCTCACGCCGGCGGGAGAAGATGGAGAGCCGGATCGTGTTCGCGATCAGCATCGTCGAGGCGACGAGGAGGATCACGCTCCCGATGAGGAAGATTCCTCCGACGATCTTCGCCACCTGGAGGATGCGTTTCGCCTTCTCCTTGCCGAAGCTGACGCTCTCCACCCCGGTCGGCTTGGGGTCGAGGCTCGCCGCGATCTGCTCGACGTCCTCCGCCCGCTTTGGCTCGACCTTGTAGGCGGGCGGCAGCGGGTTGCGGGCCAGTCCCTTCGTCAGCTCGGGATACCGCTTCTCCATGTCCTTGAGGGCGTCCTCTTTCGTGATGAAGGAGACCTCCTTGACGAGCGGGTTGCTCTTGAGCTGGTCGCCCACCGCGATGATCTCCTTGCTCGTCGCCTCGCTCCCGCACTTGAGCTCGGTGCAGAAGTAGACGTTCACGATCACGTCCTTCTTGACGTGATTCGTCCAGGAGAGAACCCACGTCCCGAGAGCGACGAAGAGGCCGAGCAGGAACATCCCGATCAGCACCGTCATGACCGCTGCGGCCGTGGTGGAGAGGTTGGCGCCGAGCGAGCGAACCGCCTCCAGGAGGAAGAGCCTCGTCCGCAGCATCTAGTGCCCCTTCCAGCAATACTCGCTCGACAGCATTACAGGCAGGGGCACGAGCCTACCCGTAGCCGCCCCGGCGCTCGTCGCGCACGACGACGCCTTCCTCGAGCGCGATCACGCGCTTGCGCATCTTGTCCACCATCTCGCGGTCGTGGGTGGCCATGACCACGGTCGTTCCCGAGCGGTTGATGCGGTAGAGGAGCTGCATGATCCCGACGGAGGTGTCGGGGTCGAGGTTCCCCGTCGGCTCGTCGCAGATGAGGAGCGGCGGGTGGTTGACGAAGGCGCGCGCGATCGAGACGCGCTGCTGCTCGCCTCCCGAGAGCTCATGCGGAAAGCTGTTCATCTTGTGGCCAAGGCCGACGAGAGCGAGGATCTCCGGCACCTTGGAGCGGATCGCCCGCCGGCTCTCCCCCTGCACCTTGAGCGCGTAGGCGACGTTCTCGTAGGCGGTGCGGTCGGTGAGGAGCTTGAAGTCCTGGAAGACGCAGCCGATGTTGCGGCGCAGCATCGGGACCTTCGAGCGCTTCAAGCGCTGGAGCTCGCGCCCGCCGACGATGATCCGCCCGGAGGTCGGCTCGAGCTCCTTGAGCAGGAGCCGCATGATCGTGGACTTCCCGGAGCCGGACGGCCCGACGAGGAACACGAACTCGCCCTTCTCGATCACGAAGGAGGCGTCGCGGAGAGCGACGACGTGCGGGTCGTAGACCTTCGTGACGATGTCGAAGACGATCATCGGCGCGCCGACGGGAATCGGTGCGCCGGCCGGCTCCCCGTTCAGAGAGGGCGCAGTTGTCTGGGTCGGTTCCTGGAGCGTCTGTGTGAGGTCGGCGTCCTGCACCGTTGTGACGGGAGGGCGCCCGTCCCGAGGGCGCACCGGTATGGAGGGTTGCAAGGCGTTGGAGTGTAGCGCAAGCAGTGGTCGGAGGACGCTTCTAGGCAGCGGTGCCGGCCGCCTTCGCGAGCAGATAGGCCTGGATGAAGCGATCGAGGTCGCCGTCGAGGACGCCCTGCGCGTTCCCCTCCTCGACGTCCGTCCGGTGGTCCTTGACGAGCTGATAGGGGTGGAGCACGTAGCTGCGGATCTGGCTCCCGAAGCCCGTGTCGAGGACCTCTCCGCGCTCGCGGGCGAGCTCTGCTTCCCGCTTCTCGAGCTCGTGCTCGGCGAGTCGGCCCTTGAGGATGCGCATGGCCGTCTGGCGGTTGGAGAGTTGCGAGCGCTCGTTCTGGCACTGGACGACGATCCCGGTCGGGACGTGCGTGATGCGGACGGCGGAGTCCGTCTTGTTGACGTGCTGGCCGCCCGCGCCGCTCGCCCGGTAGGTGTCCACGCGCAGGTCGGACTCGTCGAGCTCGAGATCCACGTCATCGGAGACGAGGGGGCTGACGATCACCTGCGCAAACGACGTATGGCGCCGGTGCGCCTGGTCGAACGGCGAGAGGCGGACGAGCCGGTGCACGCCGCGCTCGGCCTTGAGCGTGCCGTAGGCGTTCTCGCCCTCGGCGGTGAAGGTGGCCGACTTGAGCCCGGCCTCCTCCCCGGCGGATGCCTCGACGAGGTCCGTCCGGAAGCCTCGGTCGCTCGCCCAGCGCAGGTACATGCGCAGGAGCATCTCGGCCCAGTCCTGGGCGTCCGTGCCCCCCGTGCCGGCGTGGATGGAGACGACGGCGTCGCCCGAGTCGTACTCGCCGGTGAAGAGGGACTCCTCCTGGAGGCGGTCGAGCTGCCGCCGAAGCGCGCGGACGGACTCCTCGACCTCGTCGAGCTCGCCGTCGTCAGAGGCGAGCTCGAGCAGCTCCTCGAGGTCGGCGGACTCCCCTGAGAGCCGGTCGTAGCGGTCGAGCCGGCGTGACAGACGAGCGTGCTCGGACGAGATCTTCGCCGCCCGGCCCTGGTCGTCCCAGAAGCCCGGCTCCCCCATCGCCGCTTCGAGCTCGCCGAGCCGGGCCCTCAGGGCCTCGGGGTCAAAGGTAATCACGGACCCAGGCGAGCTGGGCCCTGATCTCCTCGAGGTCTCGCTCGACGGCGGCGCGCTCGGCCACGGGCTCGATGGTACAGGGAGGCGCTCGCCGTGCAGTCGAAGTGCGCCCAGCGCGGTGAGGCCTAGTTCCGCGGAAAGTCTGCAGGACTTTTCGCGGTTAAGCGCCGTGGCACTTCTTGAACTTCTTGCCGGAGCCGCACGGGCACGGGTCGTTTCGCCCGACCCGTTCGAACTCGGAGGCGACGCGCTGCCCGGTGCTCACGGT
>JBOHAJ010000061.1:0-8038 GCA_050697715.1 Gaiellaceae bacterium | reverse complement strand
CTCGTCAATTGCGACGATTGATCATCGATCAATCGTCTAGGACGGCTCGTTGGCGGTCGCCTCGCGCGCCCGCCTCCGGCCGCGGAGGCGCGGGAAGGCCGGCCGCACCAGGAGGGCGCCCAGGATCGTCACGGGCAGCACCGTGAGCGCGTGCATCGTCAGGACGTAGGCGGTTGCCTTGTCGAGCTCGACGTCCACGCCCTTGGCCGCGAGGAGCGTGAAGTAGTCGAAGGTTCCGAGCCCCGCCGCCGTAGTCGGGACGGCGAGCGCGAGGTTGCCGATCCCCTCGAGGAGGAAGTACGCCCCGACGGGCAGATCGAGGTCGAAGGCGTGCTCCCCGATCACGTAGTACATGGCCACGTCGGCCAGCCACATCGCCGCCGAGGTGACGAACACCGCTCCGGTGCGGCGGCGACCGCGGAAGGCGCCGAGCCCCTCGACGAAGTGCGCCGCAGCGCGGGCGACCCGCGTGTGCCAGCGCGGCGGCAGCCGGCGAGCCGCCCTCCAGGCGAAGGCCTCCGCACGGTCGGGATCGCGCGCCGCCACGGCGACGAGGAAGACGCCGAGCGCGGTGCCGGAGGAGAGCGCGATGCCGGTCAGGAGCATGATCCCGCCCTCTCCGATCAGGAGCGCGCCGAGGAGGATCCAGGTCGCCAGGATGACGCCGTCCAGCAGGCGCTCGGCGAAGAGCGTCCCCGCGCTCACGAAGGCCGGTACCTGGCGCTCGCGCAGCGACTCGATCCGGAGGAGGTCGCCGCCGCGGGCCGGCAGGATGTTGTTCGCGCCGCGGCCGACCGCGACCGTGGAGAAGAGCTTGCGCGTCCCGCAGTGGTACCCGGCTCCTTCGAGCAGGTACCGCCAGCGCAGCGTCATGATGGCGATGTTCGCGAGGACGAGCCCGAGCGACGCGACCATCGTCCAGCCGGGCAAGGCCATGATCTCGCGCCAGGCCTCGCCCAGGTCGACCTCCCGGAGGAAGAGCCACAGGAACGCCCCCGTGGCGGCCGAGCCGAGGAGGATCCGAGCGAAGTTCCGGCGCCACTTGCCCATCCGAATGAAAGAGTATGCCCAGGCCATGCGGCTGCTGAGAAGGAGGAACCGGAGCTTCTCGGGCCGTCGGGAGGTCGCGCTCGGCCTCGGCGTCTACGCCCTCTACCTGCTCGCCGCGCGGACGAAGCGGAACGAGCGTGCCCGGCTCCAGGCGGCACGCAACGCCGAGCGCATCGTCGCCCTCGAGCGGCGGCTCGGCATCCACGTCGAACCGTGGGTCCAGGAGCTCCTGCTTCCACGCCGGCGCCTGGTCGCCGTCCTCAACGCCACCTACGTGACGCTCAACGTCGGTCTCACGGTCGGCTGGCTCATCCGCCTCTACCGCCTCCGCCACCCCGAGTTCCACCGCCTCCGGCGGGCGGGGGTCCTGACGACGCTCGGCGCCCAGCCCGTCTTCCTCCTCTTCCCGTGTGCGCCCCCGCGTTCGCTCGACCACTTCGTGGACACGGTCGTGGAAGTGAGCGGCTTCGACCTCGATACCGGACTGGTCGCGCAGCTCTACGACCCGCTCGCGGCCATGCCGAGCATCCACGTCGCCTATGCGGTCGTGACGGCGACGGGTCTCGCCGAGGTGAGCAGCAGCCGCCTCGTGCGCGCCCTGGCGCCCGCCTACCCGCCTCTCGTCGCCCTGGTCGTGTTCGGCACCGCCAACCACTACGTGCTGGACGCGGTGGCCGGCGCCGTGCTCGGCTCGCTCGGCCTACGGCTCGCCCGGGTCCTCGGCTAGGAAGACCGCCATGGTGGCGGTGAACCCGTGCAAGAAGGTGCGACCGCCCACGGGCCCGATCTCTCCGCCGCAGAAGAAGCCGGCGAGCGCGTCTCCACCGAGCGCCTCCCCGACCACGCGCGCGTCGTGGTCGGGCTCCGTGAACATGCTTCGCCCGCGCCCGTTGCAGGTGAAGAGCAGCGCGCCGGCCGCGTGCGCCTTGCCCACCTCCCGCGCGAGCGCCTCGCGCAGGTCCTCGTCCGCCGACTCCGCGTCGCGCACGTGGAAGCGCATCGTCTGCCCGACCCGGACCGCCTCGCCGAAGGCCAACGCTCCCGTCCGCTCGTCGGCGCCCAGGATCCCACGCATGAGGAAGTCGCCGCGCCCGTACTCGGGGAGGTTCTCGTCGATGACGAGCCCCGCGAGGAGCCCGCGCGCAGCCTGGAGCTGAACTTCCTCCGGCAGTCCCTCGATCTCCTCCTTCAATCGGACGAGCGCCGGCTTCCCGGCCAGCTCGAAGACCACGTTCCCCTCGGCGCGCGTGATGACCGCGTCGTGCCCGATCGGCGCGCACCCTTGCGAGACGACGGCCTTGACGGGCACGCCCGAGAGGACCGCGCCGACGGCGCCCCGGCTGTGCACCTCGCCGTTCCGGACGAGGGCCGCCGCGCCCGGGCCGGGTCCTCCGACGGCGATCCCGCCGACGAGCGGCGTCCCCGGAGCGTCCTCGTTCAGCCGCTCGAGCAGAGCGCCGGCCGGGAAGCTGAACGGGTCCACCAGGAGCGCGACCAGGTCGGCGCCCTCCACCTCCGGGAAGCCGGTCACGGCCACAGCGCCTTCCGCTTCCACCGCATCCGCGTGGAACGTCTCGATCGCCGCGTCCGGTAGCGAGGCGGCCCAAACCGCGACGGCGGGGCCTTCCTCGAGCTCGCGCGTGCGCGCGACCACGCCTTGGGCTGCACAGCCGAGCAGGTGTGCGGGCGCGAGCTCCTCCAGGACCTCGCCGGCGGCCTCCTCCGCCTGGGCGAGGTGAGGCCCGGAGAGGAAGAGGAAGGCGAGGTCGGGCGCCGCGGAGAGCTCTTCGCCCGCTTGCGCGGCAGCCTCGCGGGCGGCCGCGGCAGTGTCCAGATTGGTCGAGAGGCCCGCAGTGATGCGGGTCACGGCTTCCCCCAACGTGCCATCAGCCGGCTCAGCGTACCCGGCAGGAGCGCCTGGGCGGCGCCGAAGAGGCGAAAGGAGCGGGGCAAGCACAGCTCGGGCGTCCCGCGCTCGACGGCACGAACCACGGCGTCGGCGACCTGCTCGGACTCGAGCACGAAGCGGTGCGTCCAGCGTCTGCGCCGCAGGCGATCCTGTGGGAAGCCGGGCGTGTGTACGGGTCCGGGCGTCAACGTGTGCACACGGATACCGAGGGGTGCGAGCTCGGCGGTGACGCCGCGCGAGAACGCGAGCTGGGCGTGCTTCGCGGCGGAGTAGGGGCCCGAGTGCGGGACGGCGATCGTGCCCGCCGTGGAGACGACGTTGACGACGTCTGCGGGCGCGCCCGCGCGCAGCAGGTCCAGGAAGGCGCGCAGGCACCAGACGCTTCCCAGGTAGTTGATCCGCGTCACCTGCTCGATCCGCTCGGGCTCCACCTTGAGGAACCGCCCACCGCCGGGCACGCCTGCGTTGTTGACGAGGAGGTGTACGGCCGCGTGGCGCTCGGCAACCCGGGCGGCGACGGCCTCGACCTGCTCGCGGTCGGCGACGTCGCAGGGCTCCGCCTCGGCCCCGATCTCGCCGGCGACGGCCTCGAGCCGCTCACGGCCGCGGGCGAGCAGGACGCAGCGCCAGCCGTCGGCGGTCAAGCGCCGGGCGACCGCGGCGCCGATGCCGCTCGACCCGCCCGTGATTACCGCGACGCGAATGTGCGCAGCGTAGTGAGGTTGATGTCGACCGTGTCCTGGATGGGCTCCGCGTAGCCGCCGGCGAGCGTCACGCAGACCGGCACGCCCGCGCCCGCGAGCGTGCCGCGGACGAGCGAATCGCGTGCGGCGAGCCCTCGCTTCGTGAGGGCCAGGCGTCCGAGGCGGTCGCCCGCATACGGATCCGCGCCTGCAAGGTAGAAGCAGAGGTCCGGGCGCGAGCGGGCGAGCGCCTGGGGAAGAAGGCGAGCGAGCCCTTCGAGGTAGCGCTCGTCGGCGGTGCCATCGGGGAGGTCGAGCTCGAGGTCGCCCGGGATGCGGCGGAAGGGGTAGTTGGCAAAGCCGTTGACGGAGAAGGTGAACGCGTCCGGGTCGTTCATGAGCGCGGCGTGCGTTCCGTCGCCCTGATGGACGTCGAGATCGACCACCAGCACGCGGCGCACGCGCTCGGCCGCGCGGAGCGCCCGCACGGCGACCACGACGTCGTTGAAGACGCAAAAGCCGCGACCTGCGTCGGGAAAGGCGTGGTGCGTGCCGCCGCCCAGGTTGGCGCCGACGCCCTCGGCGAGCGCGGTGCCCACGGCGAGGAGCGTCGCCCCAACTGAGCGTCGCGCCCGCTCGACGAGCTCGGGCGACCAGGGAAGGCCGAGCGCGAGCTCCTCGCGGCGGGTGAGCCCGCCTTCCTCCACGCGGTCGAGGTATGCGCCGGCGTGGGCGCCCTCGAGCTCGGCTCGCGTCGCCGCGCGGGCGTCGCGTACTTCGATGTCCGAGGAGAGCTCGGCTCCCTCCCGCACGAGCCTGTACTTGCCGAGCGGGAAGCGATGCCCGGCGGGGAGGGGATAGGTGAAGACGTCATGCGCGAACGCCTGCATGCGCCGTCCACATTAGACTCCCGCGCCGTGCCCGACTTCGCCGGCAAGCGGGGGCTCGTCCTGGGCGTCGCGAACCGCCGCTCGATCGCGTGGGCGATCGCGCAACGGCTCGCGGACGGCGGTGCCGCGCTCGCCTTCACCAATCAGGGCGAGCGCATCGAGCCGAACGTCCGCCAGCTCGCCGAGTCGGTCTCGAGCCCGCTCGACACGCCGTGCGACGTCCGCTCGGACGAGGACCTCGAGCGGGTGTTCGGCGAGGTGGGAGAGACGTTCGGCGGCGAGCTCGACCTCCTCGTCCACTCGGTCGCCTTCGCCGACGCGCGCGACCTCGAGGGCCGTTTCACGGACACACCGCGCGACCGATACTGGCTCGCCCTCGACGTGAGCGCGTACTCCCTCGTCGCCTCCGCGCGCGCCGCGGAGCCCCTCATGGAGGCGGCGGGCGGCGGCTCGATCCTGACCATGACCTATCTCGGTGGCGAGCGCGCCGTCCCCCACTACAACATCATGGGCGTCGCCAAGGCCGCACTTGACGCGTCCCTCCGCTACCTCGCCTGGGACCTGGGCCAGAAGGACATCCGCGTGAACGCCGTCTCGGCGGGCCCCGTGCGAACCCTGGCCGCCCGCTCCATCGCCGGCTTCCCGACGATGGAGGCGATCGTCGAGGAGCGCGCCCCGCTCCACCGGCACATCGAGTCCGGAGACGTGGGCGACGCGGCCGCGTTCCTCCTCTCGGACGAGGCGCGCAACATCACCGGGACGATCCTCTACGTCGACTCCGGCTACCACTCCATGGGTATGTAGGGACCGCCGACCAAGGCGTCGTGTGTCCGCAAGAGCGGCTGTTCAAGCGGTTGACGGGCTCCTCAAGCCCGCTTCGGACGCACATTCTCCGCGCGTGGTTAACTTGTCCGCGCCGGAGAGCAATGCGAGTTCGTTTCGGTCCGAACTCGTCCGCGGACGCCGTGGTGTGGTCCCGGTGATGACTTCGAATCCGCGACCTCCGGCGTGACAGGCCGGTACGGCACAACCGGCTACAGCCGGCTACGACTCGGGGTTACGGGCTGGAGCTCGGAATTCCTCAATTCGCGAACCGGCTGTGACCGGCTACGACCTGTTAGCGGCCGGCAGAGCCTGTGTGGCATGTGTGTGGTCGCCGGGGTGTCTGCTTCGACAACAGCGAGTAGCTCGCTCGACGACGTTCCGGGTGTCAGTCGACGTGGAGCACGGCTTTGCCGCCGATGCGGCGCTCGCGCAGAGCGTCGAGCGCTTGTGCGGCTTCGTGCCATGAGCCTTCGAACTCGATCTGACCGTCCAGTCGCCCGTCCGCCATGAGCCTGCAGAGGCGGGCCAGGTCGCTGGCTGCGCTGGCGTGGGCGAGCTCGTCGAAGAGGTTCAGCGTGTAGACCGTCGCCCCCTTCGCCCGGTCGAACCTCGCCGCGTGGAAGGTGACGGTCTCGTTGTCACCTTGGGTCGCGATGTTGACGACGATGCCACGGGGAGCGACGTGCTCGATCGCAAGGCCGAACGTCGCGCCCCCGACTCCCTCGACGATCAGGTCGAAGTCGCCGGTGATGGTCTCCACGACCTCGGCGGCACCGAGCCCACGAAGGAGGTCGTGCGATGCCGCGGCGTCGCGCACGAGCGCGGTGACGTACGCACCGCTCTCGCGGGCCAGCTGGATCGCGATTCGTCCGACGCCACCGTTCGCGCCGGTGACCAGGACGCGCTTGCCCAAGACCAAGCCGCCGACCTCGAGCGCCCGCAGTGCGGTCAGACCGGCGGTGGGCAGGGTGGCGGCCTGTGCGTCGGATACAGCCTCGGGGATCACCCCTACGCGGTTGGTGGGAATCGCGGCGAACTGCGCCCACGCGCCCGCGTCGATGAGGCCGACCACGCGCGCGCCCTCCCGAGGCCCGCTGCCGTCCGCGGCAGCGCGTTCGACGACACCTGCCGCATCCCACCCCGTGATCGACTCTTCCGCCAGTTCCGGCAAGCGAGTGACCTCGCCGCGATTGAGCGAGAACGAACGCACTCGCACCAGCGCCTGATCGGGCAGCGGCGCGGGCTCCTCGACTTCGGTCAGCGCCACGTACGGGGCCGTCGAGGTCGTGGTCAACGCCCGCACGACTCGATCCTATTCGTGAGCCGCTGCCGCGACTCTTGTGCCGGGATGGTCGAGCTCGATCCCTTGCAGCTCGGCCGCCATGAGGATCTCGTGCGGGCTGCGACCGGCGGCGGCCCAGCGGGCAAGGGCCTCGGCGTGGAGCCGGTCGAGCTGCTCGTCGTCGTGGAGCGGGTCGTGGTGGAAGAGGAGGACGCGCTGTGCCTCGGTGAGCCGAGTGAAGGCGAGCACGTCGCCGAGGCGGGAGTGCCCCCAGCCGATATGACTCGGGTACTCGTCGTCGGTGTACTGGCAGTCGTGGACGAGGAGCGAGGTGCCGTGTGCGAGGTCGAAGCCGGGCAGCGACTGCCGTTCGCGCTCGCTGAGCGGAGAGCCGAGGCCGAGTTCCTGGTCGGGGATGTAGCAGAGAGATGTGTCTCCCTCGCTGACTCGGTAGCCGAGGGTGGGGCCGGGGTGGGTGACGGGCGCTGCTTGGATGCGCGCCGGCCCGATCTCCCACTCGCCCTTCGGGCAGACGCGGAAGGAGAGCCTGGAGGGGAGCTCGTGCAGATGGAATGGTGTGAACGGCGGGGAGAGGTAGCAGGCGAGGCGCTCGGACAGCGTCTCGGCGGCGGGTGGGCCCCAGATGACGATCTCGGCGTCGGGCATGAAGAGGGGCGCGAAGAACATCAGCCCCTGGATGTGGTCGAGGTGTAGATGGGTCAGCAGGACGTCGATGCGCCGTGCTTTACCGGCGAGCCTGAGCCCGAGGTTGCGGATGCCCGAGCCGGCGTCGAGCACGAGAAGCGTCCCGTCTGAGAGCGTGACCTGGAGGCAGGAGGTGTTGCCGCCGTAGCGGTTCGTCGAGGGGCCCGGGGTGGGAACCGAGCCGCGTGCGCCCCAGACTTTGACCCTCACGGGGTCGCCTCCACCGCCTGCCACCCGCGCATGACGCGCCTGTGGGTGGGCGGATGGGTCGTTATCGGGGCTCTTCGCTTGTTCATGGCTCAGATGGTTGGCGGTTGCGATGGGGCCTCCGGGGGGAGGCCCCATCGCCGGGCGGGCGCCGCAGCGACGCGGGTGAACCTGAGGTCGACTGACCGGCTCGTCAGCTGGCGATTGGTCGAGTATCGACCAGCCGCCTAGTAGCCAAACGAGCCGCCGGTGGCGCCGCCCTCCTGATTCGAGTCGGGGGCGTCGCCGACGCTGACGACGTGCCAGGTGAACTGCTGGCCGTCGAACGCGTCGGAGAATCCGTCGCCGGTAACCTCTCCCGGCTCGTCTTCGACGAACGTATAGAGCCGCTTTCCGTCGAACGTGACTTGCCTCGTGCCGTCCCCACGCTCGACGACGCCGAGCTCGCTCGGGAGGGAGTTCCCGCTCGGCGCGCCCCCGTCGATCG
>JBOHAJ010000060.1:0-6479 GCA_050697715.1 Gaiellaceae bacterium | reverse complement strand
CCTTTTCCGCGTCGAATCAGCTGGACGCCGCAGCCGTTGCCGCGGAGAGCGTGACGGCCGTCGTCCCCGAGCTCGACGATCGCCTCCAGGCGTTCCTGCGCACGCTCGAGCTGACTCGCCCGGACCTGGAGAGCCTCGTTCCGGTGCACGGCAATTTCCATGCCCGCCAGCTCATCCGCGCCAACGGCGCCTTCACCGTGATCGACTTCGACAACATGCATGCCGCGCCGGCGGCGCTCGATCTCGCCAGCTACGCCGCGCGTCTCGTGAACGGGGACGAGGACGACGAGCTCTCGGCGGCCGCCACAGCGGTCGGGGGCCTTGTCGAGGGCTACGGGAGCCGGCCGCGCGGGTTCTCCTGGTACCTCGCGACCTCGATCATCCTCCGGTCGCCGTTGCCGTTCCAGTTCCTGAAGCCGCACTGGCCCGTCAGAACCGAGAAGATGATCATGGCGGCCGAGGAAGCCCTCCATCTCTGACAGGCGTCGGGCCGTGGACGAGCGAATCCCTCAGGACAGAGGCCTTCCGCAGCTTCGGCGCCTGCTCGACCCCGAAACGATGAACCCCGTGCTGGCGCGTTCGCTCCCGCCCACCAGCTCGGTCTCGGGCGTGCGGGTTCACTACCTCCGTTACAAGCCGGCGACGAGGCTCGTCGTCCGCTACGGCGTCACCCTCGGCGACCGGGTCTGCGACGCGACCGCGCTCGCCGAGCCGTCCGCGGATCTCGCCGGCTGGGCGGCCGACCCCGAGCACCTCGAGCTGGCCCGCAAGGTGGACGGCCGCGCACCCGCGCTCACGCCGCTCGCATACGACGCCGAGCTCGGCGCGCTCATCCAGTGGCTGCCGCTCGATCTGACGATGCCGGCGCTCGCCGAGGAGTCCGCCGAGCTCCGCTCGCTCCTGCAGGCGGCGGGCGTCGAGATCGCGGAGAGCGGCGACGGACCCGGGATCCTCGCGTACAAGGCCCGGCGGCGGGCGGTCCTTGGGCTCGACGGCCACGTCGTCAAGATCTACGCCGGCAAGGCGGACTTCGAGAACGCCGTCGTCGGGCTGGAGGCGTCCGGGCACTCGCCGGAGCTCGTCGTCCCCAGAAGCGAAGCCGTACTCCCCGCGCTGCAGCTCACCTGCCAGACCCTGCTCCCTGGGAAGCCGCCTTCGGGACACCACGCCGCGGCGCGGGCGGCCGGCTCGGCCCTCGCCCTCCTGCACCGCACGCCGCCTCTCGGCCTGCGGCCCTTCCCACCCGAGAGTCAGCTGGCGGCCGCGGCGTCCTCCGCCCGCAGCGCGGCGGCGGTGGCGCCCGAGCTCGCGGGCCGGCTGGAGAGACTGATGCGCGAGCTCGAGCTCGCGCTGCCCGAGGTCTCCGAGCTCCCGGCCGCACACGGGGACTTCCACGCCAACCAGGTGCTCGAGCTGGACGGCGGCCTCGCGGTGATCGACTTCGACGAGATCTGCGCGGCGCCGGCGGCGCTCGACTTCTCCAGCTACGTGGCCCACCTGGTGAACGGCGTCCCGGGCGAGCTCGAGGCGGCGGCCGGCGCCCTGGACGACCTCGTCGCCGGCTACGGCGCGCGGCCGGCCGGCCTCTCCTGGTACGTCGCGACCTCGATCGTGCGCCGCGCTCCGTTCCCCTTCCGCTTCATGGCCGAGGGCTGGCCCACCCGGATCGAGCAAATGGTGGCCGACGCGGAGGAGGCACTGCGCTTGTGAGCGTCGCGCAGATCGCGCCCGACCCGGCGCTGCCCCAGCTGCCCCTGCTCCTCGACGGGGAGGCGATCGCACCCGTGCTCGCCCGGACGCTGGGACGCGGAGTCGCGGACGCGCGCATCGCGTATGTGAGCTACGACCCTGGAGAGAGCGTCCTCGTGCACTACGAGGTGACCGCGGACGGCGAGATGCATGACGCCGTCGTCCTCGCCGACGCCGAAGCGGATCTCGCGGCGCGGGCGGCCGCGCCGGATTCCGTCGCGCTCGTCCGCACGGTCGACGGCCGCACGCCCGCCCAGATGCCGCTCGCCTACGACCGCGACCTCGACGTCCTCATCCAGTGGCCGCCGCTCGATCTTGCGCTTCCGGCCTTCGCCGAGCCGCCCGAGCGGCTGCGGGAGCGGATCGAAGAGGCGGGGGTCGCGACCGGTGACGGCCCGGCCCAGCTCGTCCATTACAAACCGGGACGGCGCGCGGCCCTCCGCTTCGGCGACCACTTCGTGAAGATCTACGCGTCCAGGGGGCTGTTCGAGCGCTCCGTCCACAACCTCCGCGCCGTCGAGCCGCTCCCGATCCGCACGCCGCGCTGCCAGGCGGCCATTCCGGACCTTCGGATCGAAGTGCAGTCGCTGGTTCTCGGCACGCAGCCAAAGGGCCAGCAGGAGGTCGCGCAAAAAGCCGGCGCCCTGCTCGCGCAGCTGCACGCGGCGAAGCTCGACCGCCTCCGCTCGGCGCCTCCGGCCTACTGGCTGAAGTCGGCCGTCAAGTCGGCCCGAGTTCTCGCCGCCGTCGTCCCCTCACTCGAGGGGCGGCTGGAGAGGTTCGTCCGCGAGCTCGAGCGCGGCATGCCCGACGACGACCTCGTTTCGTGCCACGGCGACTTCGACGCTCGCCAGCTGCTCGAGCTCGACGGCGACTTCGGGCTGGTCGACTTCGACCGGATGAGCACGGCGGCGCCTGCGCTCGACCTCGCGAGCTACATCTCGTTCGTGGCCGACCACGAGGGCCTCGTCGAGGCGGCCGCGACGCTCGACGCCCTCGCAGAAGGGTACGGCAGGCGGCCGGAAGGCGTGCCCTGGTACCTCGCAATCGTCCTGCTGCGGCGCGCGCGCATCCCCTTCCGACGGTTCCTGGACGGCTGGCCGGAGCAGATCGCCGCCCGTGTCGCGGTCGCAGAGGCGGCGTTGCGCTCGTGACCGCTCCGCCCCCCATCCCTCCCGACCCGGCGCTGCCGCAGCTGCCGTCGCTGCTCGACCCCGACCTCATGAGCGGCGTTCTCGGGCGCTCGCTCGCTCCGGATCTGCCGGCACCGGCGGTGCGGATCGGATACCTGCGCTACCGGCCGGCCAGGAGCCTGCTCGTGGGCTACGAGGTCGGCGTCGCCGACACGGCGCGCGAGGCCTTCGCCCTCGTCGATGCCAAGGCGGATCTCGCGGCGCGAGCCGTCGCGCCCGATTCGGCCGCTCTCGTCGCGAAGCTCGAGGGCCGCACGCCGGCGCGTACCCCGCTCGCGTACGAGCCGGACCTCGACGCCCTCGTCCAGTGGCTTCCTCTCGACCTCGCCCTTCCCGCCATGGCGGAGCCGCCGGAGCAGCTGCGCGACAGGATCGTGGCGAGCGGGCTCGAGCTCGAAGCCGACGATCTGCCGAGAATCGTCAAGCACAAGCCCACGACCCGCGGCGTGTTGCGGCTAAACGACCACATCGTGAAGGCGTACCGAGACGACGAGGCCTTTGCGGAGGCGGTTCGGGCGCTCGAAGCTTCCGCCTCGCTCCCGTTTCCGACAGCCGAGTGCACGGCGGTCGTGCCGGAGCTCCTGATCGCGGCGCAATCGCTCGTCCCGGGCCGGCGTCCGGAGAGACCTGCGGAGGTCGCCCCCCAGGCCGGGGCGCTCCTCGCGGCGCTGCACGCGACCCCGTTCGACGACCTGCCCAGCGAGCTCCCGCGCGACCGGCTGAGCAAGGCGGCCAAGCACACCCGGCTCCTCTCCAGCATCGCCCCCGGCCTCGGCTCCCGGCTGGACAGCCTCCTGAGGAGGCTCGAAGCCGACGTTCCGGGCGGCGAGCCGGTCCCGAGCCACGGCGGCTTCCACATGAGCCAGTTGCTCCAGAGCGACGGTGAGCTCGGGGTCATCGATTTCGACGGGATGTGCCTCGCCCCGGCCGCCCTCGACGTGGCGAGCTACGTGGCCTCCCTCGTCGAGCGACCTGAAGACCTGCCGGGGGCGGCGGCGACCCTCGACGTGCTCGTCGAGGCCTACGGGAGCCGCCCGCCAGGCGTGACCTGGTACCTCGCGGCGCACCTGCTCGGGCGCGCGCGCCGCCCCTTCACACGGTTCAAGCCCGGGTGGCCGGACGAGGTCGAGGAGCGTTTTGCGGCCGCGGAGGCGGCGCTCGAGCTCTAGTGCCCGACCGGACGCCCATCCCGCGCGACGACGCGCTCCCGCAGATGGAGAAACTCCTCGATCCCGAGGCGATGGCCTCGTTCCTGGGGCGCTCCCTCGGAAGGGAAGAGCGGCCTCCGCACGTCCACATCCCCTACAACCGGTACAAGCCTGGCCAGAACCTCGCCGTGCACTACGAGGTGTCGGTCGACGGCGAGACGCACCACGCCGTCGCCATGACCTCGTCGGACGACGAGCTCACGGGCCTCGTCGAGGCGCGCGAGCATGTGGAGCGCGCCAAGCTCGTCGGGGACCGCTCGCCCGCGCAGCGACCTCTGCTCTGGGACTCCGAGCTCCGTTCCCTGTTCCAGTGGCTCCCCTTCGACATCGACCTACCCGCCCTCTCGCAGTCACCGAGGTCGCTCAGGCGCCGGCTCGCCGCGGCCGGGGTCGCGCTCGCCCCCGCGGACGGCGAGCCGGCTTTGCTCCAGTACCGGCCGCGCCGACGGGTGGCGCTCCGGCTCGACGGCCACGTGGTCAAGATCTACCGGGACGAGAAGACGTACCGGGCGGGCGTGGCCGGGCTCGAGGCGTCGGCCCAGCTCGGCTCGATTCGCACCGCCCGCGGCGAAGCGTTCGTGCCCGAATGGCTCCTCACCGTGCAGGAGCTCCTGCCGGGAGACGCGCTCGTTCGCCGTGCCGACGCGGCGTACGAGGCGGGCGCGCTCCTCGCCGAGCTGCACCGCACGGCTCTCACCGGCCTCCCACCGCTCCTGCCGCAGCACCGGCTGAAGCAGGTCGCCGCGGCGGTGAACGTCGTCTCCGCCGTCACCCCCCACCTCGCCACACGGGCCCGGGCGCTTCTTGCCGAGCTCGAGCGTACATCCCCGGAGCTCAGCAGCGACGCGCTCGTCCCCTCGCACGGCGACTTCCACGGGGGGCAGCTGCTCGCCCAGAGCGACGGCTACGCGCTCATCGACTTCGATCTCCTCGCCGCCGGCCCCCCGGCCTACGACCTGGCGAACTACGCCGGCCATCTCGTGCCGAAGGAGGCGCCGGATCTCGCCGCGTCGGTCGCCGTGCTCGACCGGCTCGTCGCGGCCTACGGGCGGCGCCCCCCGTTTCTCCCGTGGTATCTCGCGGCCTCGATCCTCCGCAGGGCCCGCGTCCCCTTCCGGAACTTCGAGCCGGACTGGCCCCGGGGGGTCGAGGTCATGGTCGGCGCGGCCGAGGCGGCGTTCCGGCTGTGATCGAGCTGCTCGAGCCGATCCTCGGCGCGCCCGTCGTGCTCGAGGAGCTGAAGCACAAGCCCGGGCGGCGGACGACCTCGCGGGCCGTGGGCGCCCGGCGCAGCGCGATCGTGAAGGTGTACGCCTCCGAGCGTGCCCCGATCGTCGCCGCCCGGCTCGGCGCGCTCGCCGCGGGGCCGTCCGAGCCGAACTTGCCCGAGGTTCTCCTGTGCGTGCCCGACCTTCATCTCGTTGCCCTGTCGGAGGTGCCCGGCGTGCCGCTGCGAGAGGCTCTCGTGGACGGCGACCTGGGGACGTGCGCCCGCGCCGGCGCCGTCCTCGGAGCGTGGCACCGAGCGTGGCAAGGCAGATCGCTGGACGCGCTCGTCCCGCACACGGCCGAGCGGGAGCTCGAGATCCTCGGCTCTCGAATCGACGGCGCCTCCCCGGAGGTCGCGGCGGCCGTGCGCGGCGCGCTGCCGGCCGTCGCCGAGGGAGCCTGGGGGTACCCGACCGTCGTGCACCGGGATCTCTACGAGGAGCAGGTGCTGGTCGACGAGCGGATCGGGCTGATCGACCTGGACGACGCCGCGCTCGGCCCGCCGGAGCTCGACGTCGGCAACCTCGTCGCGCACGTCGACCTGCTCGCCCTCCGAACGGAGCGCGACCAGACCGCCGGGACGGACGCCCTGCTCGAGGGCTACCGGCGCACCGGTCCGGCCTTGGACCCGTCGTTGCTCGCGCGCTGCCGAGCTCTTACGCTTCTGCGTCTGGCCTGCATCCACGAGAACATCTCCCTCCTCGACGGTGCGGGCGCCCCGCTCGCGGCGGCGCTCGGCCGAGGCAACCTCGGGTGACCAGGAGCGGGAGCCAGGAGATCACGTCGGTGCTGGAGCGGCCCGACTTCGTCCGCGACTCCGTCTGGCGCCGTCTCGGCGAGGGACCCGAGCCTCCGGAGGTGGAGGTCGTCCACCACCGCCACGGGATCCTCGAGTACCGCTTCAGAGGCGGTCGGCGCGTGTTCGCCAAGCCCTTCTCCGATCCGGACCGGGCGCGCGCCGCCTACGAGATCCAGCGGGCACTCTGGGAGGGAGGTTTCGGCTCGGGATCGACCTACCGCGTCCCCGAGCCGATCGCCTACCTGCCGGACGAGCGGGTGA
>JBOHAJ010000059.1:0-3291 GCA_050697715.1 Gaiellaceae bacterium | reverse complement strand
GGTCGGGGGCGGCGCGACCGTGATGGAAGCGACGCAGGAAAGCGCCCCCGCGGGCGCGGACCAGAAAGCTCGCGGCGCGCCCATCCTGAGGGTGCAGGGGCCGGCGGCCGAGGTCGCGCGCGAGCTTCGGACCAAGGACTTCGACGCCCACGTCGCCGAGGGCTCGGTAGTCGTCAACGACGCCGACGCAGCCGACGTCCAGATCGCGCTCCGGGACCGCCCGCCGGGCGCGGTCGCCGTCTTCATCGAGTAGTCCCTACGTGAAGTAGTCCCTACGTGAGGTAGAAGTAGAGCGCGTAGAGGAGCTCGACCGCCGGGCTCGTCGTGTGCACGGTCACCTCCGGCGGGACGTCGAGGAGCGCCTCCGTGTAGTTGAAGATGATCTTGACGCCGGCGCCGACCACGTCGGTTGCCACCCGCTGGGCGGAGTCCGGGGGCACCGCGAGCACCGCGACGATGATGTTCTTCTCGCGGATCAGCTCCCCGAGCTGCGGATAGTCGTGGATGACCGTGTCGCCGATCGGCTGGCCGACCTTCTCGGGGTCGGTGTCGAAGGCGGCGGCGATGTTGAAGCCGTGATCGGCGAAGATGGTCGAGCCGGCGATCGCCTGCCCGAGGCGGCCCGCTCCGAAGAGAGCGATGTTGTGCTGGCCCTGCGTGCGGAGGATCTTGCGGATCTCCGCGATGAGGCCCTCGATGTTGTAGCCGACCCCCCGCTTGCCGAACTTGCCGAAGGACGAGAGGTCCCGGCGGATCTGGGTCGCGTTGATGTTCGTGTAGTCGCTGATCTCCTGGGACGAGATGCGCTCCTTGCCCATCTTGCGCGCCTGCGTGAGGACGCGCAGGTACTGGCTCAGGCGCGCCGCGACGCCGACCGTCAGCCGATCGTTCGTGCGGGTGCCCGCCTCGCTCGCGATCCGCAGGGCCATGAGCGCCCAGGATAACGACGCGGCCGCGGCGAGGCCGCAGTCAGCTGCACCGCCCCATCAACCGCGGAGCCGCCTGCGGAGCCCCTCGGGGTGCACGAAGTACACGAACGCCTCCTCCCCGTCCACCAGGACGACGGGGATGCGCTCGCGGTAACGGCGCTCGAGCTCGGGGTCGCCGCCGATGTCGACCTCCTCCAGCTCGAAGGGCACTTCCTCGCGCACCTGCGCGACGACACGCCGCGCGCTCTCACAGAGATGGCAGCCTGCCGCGTGGTAGAGCGTCAGGCTACGGGTAGAGCCCACGGGTGATCGTCGCCTCGGCGACCCGCCCGACGGCGATCGCATAGGCAGCGTCGCGCATGGGGATCCCGCGCTCCTCGTGCATACGCCAGGTCTCCGTGAACGCGCGCGTGACGATGTCGTTCAGCTTCGCGTTCACCTCGGTCTCCTGCCAGAAGTACTCCTGGAGCCCCTGCACCCACTCGAAGTAGGAGACCACGACGCCGCCGGCGTTGGCGAGCACATCGGGGAGGACGAGCACGCCGCGGTCCTCGAGGATGCGGTCGGCCTCGGGAGTCACCGGCCCGTTCGCGCCCTCGCAGACGATCGAGGCCTTGACCCGGTCCGCGTTCTCGGCCGTGATCACCTGCTCGAGCGCGCAGGGCGCGAGCACGTCGCACTCGAGCAGGAGGAGCTCGTCGTTCGTGATCGCGTCCGCGCCACGGAAGCCGTCCAGCCCGCCGGTCTCCCGCTTGTGGGCAATCGCGGCGGGGACGTCGATCCCGTTCGGGTTGAAGACGCCGCCGGCCGAGTCGGAGGCCGCGATGACCACCGCGCCGTCCTCGGCGAGGATCCGCGCGAGAATCCGGCCGACGTTCCCGAAGCCCTGCACGGCGACGCGGCGGCCGCCGACCCCTTCGCCGCGCTTCCGGAGCACCTCGCGGACGGCGTAGGCGGCACCCCTCGCAGTCGCCTCGATGCGGCCGAGCGAGCCGCCCACCTCGAGCGGCTTTCCCGTGACGACCCCGAGCACCGAGTAGCCCTTGTTCATCGAGTACGTGTCGAAGATCCACGCCATCTCCCGCGGGCTCGTCCCCACGTCCGGGGCGGGGATGTCCACCTCGGGCCCGATCTGGTTGATGATCTCGCTCGTGTAGCGCCGGGTCATGCGCTCGATCTCGCTCGCCGACATGCTCTTCGGATCGCAGACCACGCCGCCCTTGGCGCCGCCGAAAGGAAGCCCCATGAGCGCGCACTTCCACGTCATCCACATGGCGAGCGCCTTGGTCTCCTCGAACGTGACGTCCGGGTGGTAGCGAAGGCCGCCCTTGGAGGGGCCGCGGGCCACGTTGTGGATGACGCGGTAGCCCTCGAAGACGCGCACGGAGCCGTCGTCCATCCGTGTCGGGATGGAGACGACGATTGCCTTCTTGCACTCGGAGAGGACGTTCAGCATGTTGTCGCCGACGTCGATCAGGCTCGCGACGCGACTCAGCTGCTGGCGCGCCATGGCCCAGGGGTCCTCCTTGAGGTGGGAAGGAGTCGCTGTCTCGAGCGTCGTCACGGTCGCCTTTCCTCTCGGGTGATCCTGAACACCGCCTCGGCGGTGGACGGACGCGCGCCGTCCTCGCCGTCCACGGGGTAGGCGCGAAGCCTGACGACGTAGGCGCCTTCCGGGAGCACGCTTCCCTCAGGCCCCCTGCCGGTCAGCCCGAAGGCGTAACGACCCGGCAAAACGTCGCGTAGGCGCGTCAGGACACCCAGCCACTTCCCTTCCGCCGTCCAGAGCTCGACCTCGAGCACGCCCACCGGCTCCACCAGCTCACCGTCGGGGGTTGGGTCGATCCGTCCCGCGCGGAAGGCCAGGATTGCCGGCGCAGCCCGGGAGGGCGCGAACTCGGTGTGCGAGAGCTCGACCTCACCGACGAGCGGGCCACCATCCGCCGTCCGCCGGGCCACGGCCCAGGGAACGCGCACCGGGCGGGCGCCGTCGGCGGCGACGACGAGCGATCCGCCCACGCCGGTCGGCAGCTCATCGTGTGCGGACACGCCGATCTTCACGTCCGCCGATGCGCCGGGCGCGAGCACGACGCGCGTCGGCTCGGCTGTGAAGGCGACGGGGGGCTCGCCCGGGTCGTCGGGAACGAGCGAGAAGCCGACCTCGAGGGTCCGGCTGGAAACGTTCTTCACCGAGAGCGTGCGCGTTGCGCTCCACGCGGCGCCGTCCGCGCGCCCGAAGGCGAGGGTCGCGGGCTCGACGGCGAGCTCGACGGCCACGGCCTGGGCCGGGTCGACCAGGCCGGCCCCCTGCGACGTCACCGGGAGCGGAGAGCTCCCGCGCAGAAGCTGCGCGGCGCTGCCG
>JBOHAJ010000058.1:0-9494 GCA_050697715.1 Gaiellaceae bacterium | reverse complement strand
GTGCGGCGGCGGGGACGTCCGCGTCGTCGAACGGCCGAAGCTCGATCCTCCTACCCTTCCTTCGAGGCTTCGGCCACTCCTCGGTCCTTGATCTCGTCGACCACGGTCGGGTCGGCGAGCGTGGTCGTGTCGCCGAGGGCGCGGTTTTCCGAGACGTCCTTCAAGAGGCGGCGCATGATCTTTCCGGAGCGGGTCTTCGGCAGCTCGGGCGTGAAGACGATGTTGGCAGGGCGCGCGATCTTGCCGATCTTCGTCGCCACGTGCTCGCGCAGCTCGGTCATCATCTCGGGCGAACCGTCCTCGCCGCCCTTCAGGCTGACGAAGGCGACGATAGCCTGGCCCGTCGTCTCGTCACGACGCCCGCAGACCGCTGCCTCCGCGACCCTGGGGTGGTCGACGAGGGCGCTCTCGACCTCGATCGTCGAGATGCGGTGGCCGGAGACGTTCATGACGTCGTCGATCCGCCCGAGGAGCCAGAAGTCGCCGTCCTCGTCGATCCTGGCGCCGTCCCCTGCCAGGTAGAGGCCTGGGAACCGGTTCCAGTAGGTCTCGAGGTAGCGGTCGTGATCCTTGTAGATCCCCCGGAGCATGGCGGGCCACGGCCGCTTGAGGACGAGATAGCCCCCCCCGCCCGGCCCGACCTCCTCGCCCCGGTCGTTGACCGCGGCCGCCTCGACACCGGGAAACGGCTTCGTGGCCGAGCCCGGCTTCAGCGTCGTCACGCCGGGGAGCGGAGTGATGAGGATCATCCCCGTCTCCGTCTGCCACCACGTGTCGACGACGGGCGTCTTGTCGGCGCCGATGTGCTCCCGATACCAGACCCACGCCTCCGGGTTGATCGGCTCGCCCACCGAGCCGAGGAGGCGGAGCGAAGAGAGGTCGTGCTTCTGCGCGTGCTCCGGGCCCCACTTCATGTGCGCCCGGATCGCCGTCGGCGCCGTGTAGAGGATGTCGACCTTGTACCGCTCGACGATCGCCCACCAGCGGTCCTTGTCCGGGTAGTCGGGCGTCCCCTCGTAGATGACCCCGGTCGTCGCGTTGCAGAGAGGCCCGTAGACGATGTAGCTGTGCCCGGTGACCCAGCCGATGTCGGCCGCGCACCAGTAGATCGAGTCGGGCTTGACGTCGAAAATGTAGTGGTGCGTCGTCGCGACGCCCACGAGATAGCCGGCCGTGGTGTGCACGATGCCCTTGGGCTTCGCCGTCGTGCCGCTCGTGTAGAGGAGGTAGAGGAGATCCTCCGACTCCATCGGCTCGCAGGGGCACGACTCGGCATCGTCGCTCACTCCCTCCACGAGGTCGTCGAGCCAGACGTCGCGGCCCTCCCGCATGGTGACCTCGCCTCCCGTGCGGCGCACGACGACCGCGTTCTTCACGGTCGGTGATGCCTCGAGCGCCTCGTCCGCGTTCTCCTTCAGGGGCACGCTGCTCCCCTTGCGCCAGCCCTCGTCCTGGGTGATCAGCACCTCGCACTCCATGTCGTGGAGGCGCCCGGCGAGCGAATCGGCGCTGAAGCCGCCAAAGACGACGGTGTGCGGGGCGCCCAGGCGCGTGCAGGCGAGCATCGCGATCGGGAGCTCCGGGATCATCCCCATGTAGATCCCGACCGGCGTCCCCTTGCCGACCCCCAGCTCCTTGAGGCCGTTCGCGAAGCGGACGACCTCGCGCTGGAGCTCGGCGAAGGTGATCGTCCGACGCTCGTCCTCCGGCTCTCCCTCCCAGTGGTAGGCGACCTTGTCGCCGAGCCCCGCCTCGACGTGGCGGTCGACGCAGTTGAAGCAGACGTTGAGCTTCCCCCCGCTGTACCACTTGGCGTAGGGCGGATCCCACTCGAGGAGCTCGTCGAAGGGCTCGAACCACGTGACCCGCGCACGCCCCTCGCTCGCCCAAAACTCGTCGAAGTCGCGCTCGTAGATCTCCGCTTGCGCGTTCGCCTGCGCGGCGAAGTCCGCGGGCGGCGGGTAGCGGCGCTCCTCGAGGAAGAGCGCAGCGATGTCGTGCTCCGTCGCTTGCTGCCCGGTCATGGACGACCTCCCAGGTGGTGGGCCAGCGGAAGACTAGTGTCCCGAGTCGGTGACCGCCTCCCTTGGGAGGGGTCGGAAGCTGGCTCAGTGCAGGTGGTCGCGGCCCGCGGTCACGGCGCGCAGGCAGACGCGGGGGCCGACGGGCACGGCGAGGTCGACTGCAAGTCTCGGGGCAACGGCGCGGTACCGGCCCGGCACATCCGCCAGGCGAGCGCCGTACAGTCCGAAGTCGTTGGCCTCGACCCGCGCGATGGTCCGCCATCGCGAGCCGGTGCGCCGCTGGATGCGGACGGAGACGTCCGGTGGGCAGAACGAGGTCGGCGATGTCACCTTCCCGCGAGCTCTCAGGTGACCCGCAAGCGAGAAGGTGATCCGGCGCGGCTGCTCGAGCTGGCAGCGCGCCGGGCTCGCAACGGGTCGTGACGGCAGGGCGAGCGACATGGCCGGCTGCTCGGGCGGCCTCCAGTCGGGGCTCGTGTCGGCCTCAGGGCTCGTCGTGAGGCGCGTCTCGGCCCTCCCGTTTGCGTTCATCACGTAGATCTCGGCGTTCCCGTCGCGGCTGCTGACGAAGGCGATGCGGGTACCGTCCGGCGACCAGGCGGGCTCCGAATCGTCGGCCGGGTGTTCCGTGAGCCGGGTGATCTCGCTCCCGTCCGCGTCCATGACGTAGATGTCGCGGTTTCCGTCCCGGATGCTCTCGAAGGCAATCCGAGCGCCGTCCGGCGACCAGGTGGGGTGGAGATCGGAGGAGGCGGGCGGGCTCAAAGGCGTCTGAGTCCCGCCCGACGGTGGGATGCGGACGATCCGTCCCATCTCCAGGCCGTCCGCAAAGAAGTGGCCTGCGGTGAAGGCGATCGCCCGGCCGTCGGGAGCCCAGTCGGGCTGCACGGCGATGCCTCCTGCGACCTCACGCTGGCGGCGCCCGCTGCTTTGCATGACCCAGACGCTGCTGAAGCGCTCGTAGCCTCGCCTGAAGGCGATCGCGGCGCCACCGGGCGACCAGGTCGGATCCGAGTCCCAGCAGTACTCGTCGTCCGTGAGCCGCCAGACCTGCCCGCCGTCCGTGTGCAGCACGAGGATCTCGTCCCGGCGCGAGAACGCGATGTGGCGACCGGTCGGGGCCCAGGCAGGGCTCTGCTCATGAGCGCTCGTCCGGGTGACGGCTGTCTGCCCGCTTCCGTCCGCGTTCATGAGGTAGATCTCCGCGTTGCCGTCGCGTGAGCTCACGAACCCGATCGCGCCGTCGGCCGGTCCTCCGGACGCCGCCTGCGCGGCCAGCGCAGACAACGTCGCGGCGCCGAGGACTGCGACGCCGACGACGGCCGCCCCATCTCGCGCTCGCTTCGGCCGCATCACGTGGCTCTCACGGGATCGCCCAAGTGTAGATCAGGACAATCTCCACGTAGAAGCGGCTCCCGGAGCGGCGCGTGTCGGCCGACGCTCAGCCGGTTGCCAGCCGGCTCACGTGACGGCCGATGCATCGGCCCTGCTCGAGGCCACGCTCGCAGGCCGCCCGGAAGTGGATGCCGCCGAGGAGCCGCGAGAGGGCCGCTTCCTCCGCCGCCTCACGGAAGGACCGGAAGGACCGCGCGGGAAGGCCCCGACTCTTATGCGTTCGGTCGACGAACGAGACCTTGCCGAAGAGGTCGGTCAGCACCCGAGCCGCGGCACCCGACTGTACCGAGTGGCCAGACGTGTACTCGGGAAAGGGCGGGGTGACGAGGAGCGGCGTCCAAGTCGGGTCGATCACGTCTTGGATGTAGGTGACGGGACGGAGGAGGTTGTAGCGGTACTTCGTGCTCCAGCAGGAGATGAAGGCGTCTGCGACCGCGATCCCAACCTTCGCGTACGCCTCTGCGGCCTGGGCCAAGCTCACGTCGAGCTTCCGCGCCACCTGGGTGAGGATCGAGACCGAGTGCCCGGGCGGCGTGGGGGTCTGCCCCGGATCGTCTGACCAGAAGCGCGCCATCGCCTCCTGCTCGGCGGTGAGGCTCCTAACGGCCAGATAGCACTCGTGGGCCTCTGCGTAGAACGGCGATCCGACCTCTTCGGAGTAGGGAGGCGGCGGCGCTTGCGGGCAGGCCTCGCCGCTCGCGAGCGCAAAGGGACGGTTCGCGCCCCAGTACGGCTGGAGGGCGGGGAGGAAGCCCGGAGGCGTCGGCACCCAGAGGCCGGGGCCGCTGGGAGGCGTGTACGGGGGGAAGTTCCTCAGGAAGGCTTCGTGGCCGCCGTCGGTCTTCGACCACTCGAAGACATGGGCCGCGACCTTTGCTCCGCGGGCGCGTGAGCGCCGGTAGGCACCCCGGGGAAGCACAGCCTCCGCGCTCTGCGCGAAGCGCCGTTCGAGCTCGTCGATCGCTGCCGCTGCCTCCACCGTCGCTGTCGGGAAGAGGTTCCGGAGGATAGAGGCTAGAGCGCTGTTCGCGACCGTCGGCCAGTGGTATTTGCGGTCGGACGGGCCGGGCGCGCGAGCGAGGCGGTTCAGCTGCCCGGCGAGTGCTCGGCGCCTTGGCATTCCGGGCACGAGCGCCTCATAGAGGGCGACGCCCGCGTACCCAAAGGCCCGGGAGGCCACCGGCGGGGTGAAGCCGGGGGTCGTCCTGACGAGCTCGAGCGCCAGGTCGAACCAGTGAAGCGGGACTCTCGCGCTGTACGCGGAGGCGGGGGACCAGGTGGGTGCAGCCAGCGATCTGGAGGGGAGGAACGCGCTTGCGGAGAGCGCGCTGCCTCCGGCCGCTGCGGCACGGGCGAGCAGAGCCCTTCGCGTTAGCCGATCGCGATCGACGGCTCCGTCAACCGACTCCGAGCTACCGATGCTGCCTATCCTCATCCTCTCCTGCGTAGAAATTGACTCGGCTGAGTTCTCCCGGGTCTGGTGCTCACGGATGTCGAGCGAGAGCGCCCGCGGAGGCGTCGGCGCTCTCGCTCGATCGAGGAATGGACGTCAGAACCGGAACTGGCCCTCCAGCAGGATCTCCTTGAAGGTGAGGCCCGACACCTCGAGCACGAGTGTCGCCCCCGGACCCCTCGCCTCAACCTGGCAGTGAACGGCTCGTTTGAGCCTGCCCCTAACCCGGTGACTGTGGCCGTGCCCCGAAGGACGGCCGTTTCCCCGCTGACCCGGCCGGACGTGATCTCGCCGGTCACGTACATGACGTTGGCGTCGAAGTTGCCGCTCCCTGCTGCGCCGGCGGCAGCGCTCGGCGCAAGTGCCAGGCACTCGAACTGCCCTTCGCCGCCACGCCACTGGAAGGCGACCTTCGTGATCACCGGAGTGAACGAAGGCGGTCCGGTTCCCCTTCGAGCATCGTTGTCCCGGCCCCTCTGATGTAGGGACTGCTTGCCTGGCTGTCGGCCTGTGCGAGCAGAGCCCAGACGAGCGCCGCCCCAAGCAGCACTCCTGTCGTGAGCAGCGTTTTCAACGTCCTGCTTTTCACCATCCATCCACCTCCAGACTTTCAAGACCACCGCTTTCCTCGCCGGCTTCATGCACGACGGTGAAGAGAAGGGGGCGATCAGAGATCGCCCCCTCTCTGTCATGGCAGCGAGCCGAGCGGGCGCAGGACGTGGAAGAGCGTCAGGCCGCTCACCTGCTGGTTGAAGTTGAGCCCTCGCGCCGGAACGGTGACTGCAACGCCCTCCGGCACGTCGCGGATCGTGCCGGGCAAGTGGCAGTAGATCGTGAGCACGCCGTCGGCTGGCCGTACGACGCCCGCCGGGTCACGGCCGATGAAATGGACGTCGAGCGTCAGGAGCCCGCCGCTCCCGGCGGGATCAGAGCCGCGTCAAGTGCCGCTCGACCGCGGCCGACGAAACGGCGGTCGTCATTTGCTCCCCGCGTTCCGCAGGAGCGCATCCCTGATCCACCGCTCCGGCTGAGCCGAAATGCCGCGGTCCATCGTGAACACGCGGCAGGAGAGCGCGTAATCCCCTCTCTTCTCTGCGCCGGGCTCGACGTCCTCGCCCTTCACGCGGACCGTGGGCGAGCCGAGAAAGCGCTGCCGTGCTGCCGCCTCGGCATCGGCGACCTTCACAAGCCGGATCTCCGGGCGAAGGCCGAGCTCGGCCGCGACCCGCTCGACTCGTGAGGTCGTCTGCTCGTGATGCGGGCAGCCGTCGAAGTAGAGGATCTCGACCAGCGCAGGCTCGGGCGCCTCTTGGCCGCCGACGCTCACCGATCGTCGGACCTCGATCGCGGTTGTCCGAACCAGAGCTCGTAGCCGTCGGGGTCGAGGACGTCGAACTCGAGCATCTCGTAGTCGGTCGCCCTCATCTTGCCGACCTCGAGGCCGGCATCGTTCAGGCGGGCGTGGAGCGATGGAGCGTCGTCGGGATAGAGGTAGAGGATGGCACCTCCTCTTGGAACGACGTTCACCTCTCCCGGCTGCTCTGAGAGCATGAGCTCCGCCGCGCCGAGAGAGAGGTAGGCCCAGACCGGGCCGCCGTCCTCGTCGAGACGCTCGCGCACCTCGAAACCGAGCAGACCCTCGTAGAAGTCGAGCGAGCGCTCGACGTTCTCGACACGAAGCATCGGAACAACGGGTCTCTCGTACGCCGTCATCTCGTCAGGAGCGGGCGACCACGGGCCAGGGGACGAGCTTGAAGTTCTGGTGGGGCCCGCCGTTGTCGCCGTCCTGGGCGACGAAGACGCCTCGCGGGAAGAGGGGACCGAGTCCAGCTGTGTTGACCTCGATCCCGTCCGTATCGCTGACGCCGTCGATGCGAGCTCCGGCCACGATCCTGAACGTCTTCAAATAGGCGTTGGTGCGCCGACCGTAGAGGACGAAGGTGCTGCTGCCCTGACTCGACGCGGCCAGGAAGCCGCCGCCGCGCGGCCCCTTCGCGATCGCGAGCCCCTCGACGTCGGCGGTGAGATGGCCTCCGCCTCCGGTCGAGTCGACGAGAGTGCGCGTCTCTCCGCTGCCCGGTTCAGCTCCGTAGCGCCAGATGCCCGTGCTCTCTTCGCCGACGTACAGGCGCCGAAGCGGGTCGTCGGCGACGCACCCTTCCGAGACCGAGCCCACCTGGAAGCTGCGCACTTGCCGAGCATCCACCCTGCTGCCGTGCCGGAAGAGGCGCCACTGCTGCACCTCTCCCGACTCCGAGGTCACGAACACGTAGTACCTGCCCGTTCGCGGGCTCCTGTACATGCAGAGGCCGTAGACGTTCATGCCGACGCCGATCACGCGCGCCCGGACGTCCACGAGCCTGCGCGTGCGGGGGGCCACGCGGTAGATCGCGATGCTGTCGTTCGAGCGGTTGCTCGCGGTCACGAGCGTTACCCGCCCGCCGCCGAGGGGAAAACCGCCGCGCAGGTCGACGTTGTTCATCCGTCCGGCCGGGCGGTACTGGATGAGGCGGCCCGACAGCGCGTAGACCGCAATGCCGCCGTCCTTGTCTGTACCGATGATGGTGCTACCCGCCCGCGAGCGCGGGTTCACCCAGATGGCGATGTCATCCGCGGCGTCGCCCGAGTGCGGGACGGGCGTCGTCTCGACCTTCGCTCGGACTGCTCCCACCGCGCCTCCCAAGGCGGAGGCCGGGCAGGCAGCGAGCGCGAGGACGAAGACAAGGAGGCCGACGCCCTGGGGCCGCGCCCAGGGCACTTCAGCCGTTCTCGATGCTGCCGCCCGAGTCCACCTCGAAGAGCGGCCAGAGGAGGACGGCGAGGAGCCCGCCGAGGACGAGGCCGTAGGCGAGACCCTTGAGGAGCGGATCGTGCGTGCGGCGGGCAAGGAGGGAGCCGCACACGATCGTCCCGAGGGCGACGAGGACCGGCCCGATCGGGTTGGCGTCGAAGGCAAGGATCGCGGCGAGCACCGTGCCGGCGGCGACGAGGAGCGCGAGCACCGTCCCGCCGAGGAGGCGGAGGAGCCTCGCGCCGCTGTCCCGGACGACGTGGTCAGCCATCCTCGAAATTGTCGCACTAACTTAGAATTCCGGTGCCCTCAGAGGTTTTCTGCTGCCCGCGGAGGCCGGGTGGCAACGCGGGTGGCAACTCGTCGCCGCGAGCCCGCCGACCGCGGCGAGTCGTAAAATTCCTGCATATGGCCGTGATCCCGGGGCACGCTCCGAAGCCGCTCCTCGAGCAGCTCTTCGAGGCGGTCGCGGCGGTTATGGACCTCACGACGGCCTGACCCGTCTGGAGCTCGAGTTCGACAACGGGCATCTGCGTTGTCCTCCGTGACGGCCGGAGCCCCCTGTTTTCATCCCGTTCGATAGCGCGCCGTTTGCAGGCGACTAGTACGCTCCGAACTCGTCGCGCGGAAGCAACACGCTCAGCATGGGCGGACCAGCGTCGCGTCTGACTCGGCGCCCACCGCCCACCGACTTCGATGGCGGCAGCCGCTCACGTTGCATCATCCCGCCGTGCTTCTCGACCCAGGCTCCCAGCTCGTCTTCGAGTGTGTGTCGATCAACGCCCCGGCCTTCACGCGCCAGATTCTCCAGGAGGCAATCTCCACTGAAGCGGACGAACTCGCTCCCTGGACGGCGCGTCGAGCGCCGACAGTCTGGTAGCAGTCGCCCCATCATCTCGTCGTCCAGAGGCACGAGAGGAGACTACTCCGGCGCCAAGCGCAACCGGGACATTCGCGCCAGGGTGCTTCTCGATCCGAGGTGGGCGGCCGAGGCCGCGAACGCAGTAGGCGAGATCGGCGTCGATCTCTCCGACAACCCCGAGGGCCGGGTCGCGCTCGAGGAGATCCTCTTCCTGGCCGCCTGCGCGTGCACGGGCTCGAGCGGCAGGACGCCCGTGAGGTTGCTGACGAGCTGTTCCGGGAGCTCCCGGACTGACATTGGGGGTCTCCCTTCAAACAATCCGGCGTCCGTAATCTCGAGAGCAGGTGAGCTCGAAACCCCAGGTCTCCGACCAGGGGAGGTCGTGCCCTGCACGTGACCACTAACGTTCGCGGCGCGATGCCGATTCCGCCGTACGCAGGCCGGCGAACGTACTTCTTCTTCGCCGACGTCGAGCCGAAGGAGCTGATGACGTTCGGCGTCGAGGCGGGGATCCAGCTCGACGACGACTCGACGCTCGAAGTCCTCGGGCATGCTCTTGCCTACTGGGCGATCGCCGAGGAGCAGGACGTGTCGACTCTGCGCGCGTTCGTCCAGGACGTCTTCGACGTGACGCTCGCGATCTACGCGCTCATCCGCCTCGACCGAGGCGACAGGCGCGAGGCGCTCCGGCTGCGCGCGGAGCTGCACTCGTGGCTGGAAGTCCGCGGTGTCGAGGCTCGCGCGAACGTCGTCGGAACTATCCACGAGCGCTATGAGGCCGGCGCCGTCACGGAGCTGGACGGCCCGCGCGCCCGCGACTTCACGACCGCCGCGAACGCCGGGTGGCGCTTCGTCCGTGAGCCGACGCTCCGGCTCGCGTTCAAGGATCTCGGTTTCAGCCTCCGCGACCGCGGCGACGACGCCTTCCTCTACGCCTACCGGGCCGTAGAGAACGCGCGCCGCTTCCAT
>JBOHAJ010000057.1:0-2939 GCA_050697715.1 Gaiellaceae bacterium | reverse complement strand
CCACCCGGTTCCCCCACACCCCCTCCACACGCTCATAGGCTAAGGGTTGGCCTATGAGCGAGGGCCGCGCGCTCGAGCTGGCCGAGCGCGCCTGGCGTGCGGCGGAGGGCGACGCGGCGGACGCTTTCGTCCATGTCGAGGAGTCGGGTTTCGCCCGCTTCGCCTCCTCCGAGGTGCACCAGCCGACGCTTGTCCGCGACGAGCGCGTGACGCTCCGCGTCGCCCGCGACGGACGCGTGGGCTGCAGCGTTACGAACCGGACGGACGAGGACTCCCTGCGGGAGGCAGCGCGCCGCGCCCAGGAGGCTGCCGACCGCTCACCCGTGGACGCCGGCTTCCCCGGGCTCCAGGAGCCCGCGCCGGTCCCCGAGGTCAGGGGCTACGACGAGGCCACCGCCGCGCTCACGCCCGAGGAGCAGGCGGAGGCGGCCGCCGCGGCGATCGCGGCCGCCCCGGACTTCGGGCTGTACGGCTACTACACGAGCGGAAGGATCGAAGTCGCCGTCGCCTCGAGCACCGGTCAAGCCGTCGGGCAGGCGATGACAGACGTGAGCGTCCTCACGCTCGCCGCGGAGGACGAGACGTCGGGCTATGCGGAGGCGAGCTCCTGGCGAGCAGCCGACCTCGACCCCGCTGCCGTCGCGGGGGAGGCGGCGGAGAAGGCGCGCCGCACGCGCGGGGCGGCGACGCTCGAGCCGGGCACGTACCGCGCGGTGCTCGAGCCCTACGCCATCTCGGAGCTCCTCTTCTACTTCGGCTTCAGCTCCTTGAACGCCCTGGCCCTCCTGGAGGGCCGAAGCCACCTTTCCGGCCGCATCGGCGAGCGTCTCTTTCATCCGGACCTGACGGTCTGGGACGACGGACTCGACCCGCGCGGCCTCCCCAAGGCCTTCGATCTCGAAGGGGTGCCCAAACAGCGGGTGACGCTGGTGGAGGAGGGCGTCGTCCGGGACGTCGTCTGGGACCGGCGGACCGCGAAGAGCGCGGGCGAAGGCCGCGCTTCGACCGGCCACGGCCTCACGCCCCCGGCCCAGGCTTTCGGGCCGATCCCCTTCAATCTCTCGATGGCCCCGGGGGACGCATCAGGGGAGGAGCTTGCGGAGCGCGTGGGAGACGGCATCCACGTGACGCGCCTCCACTACCTCAGCATCGTCGACCCGCGCGAAGGGATCATCACCGGGATGACGCGTGACGGCACTTTCCGCATCCGCGACGGGAAGGTGGCGGAGCCGCTCGTCAACCTCCGCTTCACCACGTCCTTCCCCGAGCTCGCCGCCAAGCTCCTCGGCCTCGGGAGCGACGTCGTGCTCGTGAACTGCAGCGACTTCTACGACGAGCGCTACCCGCACGGGACGCTCGTGCCCGCCGTGGCGACGGAGGCGTTCACGATCGTCGGCTCGGGCTCGGGCCCGGGCCTCTGAGCACCCAGCGCGAGGCGCTTGTGTTCCACGAGCACAAATGGCCTGACACGGTCTCTTCCAGGCTCCGAGGCTCCGTCGAGCCCGGAGATCCCTTGTGCATGTGGAACACAAGCACCTTCAACCGGTATCGTCGCGGGCGATGAGCGTCGTCGTCCCCGTCGGCACCCGAAAGGGCCTCTTCCTCCTGGAGAGCGACGAGTCGCGCCGCGAGTGGCAGCTGGAGGGGCCGCTCCTCCAGGGCTGGTCGGTCTTCCACGCGGTCGTCGACCCGCGCGACGGGGCGCTCCACGCGGCCACGAACAGCGAGGTCTACGGCGCGACCGTGCATCGCTCGGCCGACCGGGGACGCACGTGGGAGCGCGCGGAGGAGCTCGGGCTTCCCGAGGAGACCGGCCTGACGCTCGAGCGGACCTGGCACGTGGAGCCGGGACGGGCGGACGAGCCCGGCCGCCTCTGGCTCGGCGCCGCCCCCGGAGTCCTCTTCCGCTCCGACGACGGCGGGGCGACGTGGGAGGCGGTCGAGGGGATCCTCACCCACCCGACGCGCGATCGCTGGCACCCCGGCGCCGGCGGGATGTGCTGCCACTCGATCCAGCTCGACGCCGACGACCCGAACACCATGCTCGTCGGGATCTCCGCGGCCGGGGTCTTTCGCAGCGAGGACGGTGGCGAGAGCTGGGAGCCCGCGAACGCGGGAACGGCGGCCGAGTTCCTCCCCGATCCCTATCCGGAGGTCGGGCAGTGCGTCCACAAGGTGCTCGTCCACCCCGGCCGCTCAGGCCGCGCCTGGCAGCAGAACCACTGCGGCGTCTACCGGTCAGACGATCTCGGCCGGAGCTGGGAGCGCCTGGACGGCAACGGCCTCCCAAGCGGGTTCGGCTTCCCGCTCGCGCTCGACCTGCGCGACCCCGACGCGGCCTTCGTCGTCCCCGAGGAGGGAGCCGAAAACCGGGTCACCTCGGACGGCCGCCTCGGCGTCTACCGGACCGGCGACGGCGGCGAGTCCTGGCAGCTCGCCTCGGACGGGCTTCCCGAGCCCGCGTGGGGCGCCGTCATGCGCGAGGGGCTCACCTTCGACGCGCTGGAGCCCTTCGGGCTCTACCTCGGTACCCAGAGCGGCTCCGTCTTCGTCTCTTCCGACGGCGGTGGGAGCTGGCTCGAGGCCGTCCGGCAGCTTCCTCCCGTCCTTTCCGTCGAGGTCGGCGCTTGGCCATAGTGGTCCTCCCGGCGATGCTCGCCGGCGAGGCCGGCGGGCGGAACCGTTTCGAGCTCGAAGCGGGGACGGTGGGAGACGCGCTGCGCGCGCTTCCCGTCGCGAACCTCGTCCTGGACGAGCGGGGCGAGCTTCGCCGCCTCGTGAACGTCTACGTGGACGGCGTCGACGTGCGGGAGCGGGAGGGACTCAAGACGCCGCTCACGGGCGGCGAGACCGTCCGCCTCATCGGCGCGGTCGCCGGCGGTTAGTCGAACTGGTAGAAGAGCGCGACCGTGTTCGCGGCGAAGATGATGGCCACGACT
>JBOHAJ010000056.1:0-7433 GCA_050697715.1 Gaiellaceae bacterium | reverse complement strand
GCTGGGCGGAGTCGAGTCGCTGGGCGGAGTCGAGCCACGTATGTCGACCGTCACGTTGACGGGGGCGGAAATCGAGCTTTGCTTGGCGCCGTCATAGGCCTTCGCTGTCCAGTTGTGCTCCCCGTTCGCGGACTCCTCGACGGCCCACGAGTAGCTGTACGGGCGCCTCGAGTCACGCTTTACGAGCGATCCGTTGTCGTAGAACTCGACCTTCCTGACGACCACGTCGTCGGACGCCGCCGCGGCGACGGTCTCCGTCTGCGGCTGGGTGTAGACGTGCCCAGCATGTGGGCTCGTGATCGTGACCGTCGGCGGCCCGGCGTCGGTCTGAATGACCAGCCGCGGGCTGAGAACGGACTGCCGGCTCGCCAGCCGGATCTTGGACGTGCTCGGCGTGGCGAGGGCGAGGCTCACGAGCCCGTCACCCTCGACGGCCGCAGTCACGCCGACGCTCGTCCACCTCCCGCTCTGAAAGCCTCCCGACGTATCCATGGCGGACGAGAGGGTGGGGGCATTCGCGAAGGTGAGCGTACTCTCCCGCCAGGGCCTTCCGGAGATCGTCCACGCCGTGTATCCGCGCGTGGAGCCGGTTCGGGCGAAGACGTAGAGAAGCGCACGGCCAACGGGGCCGTCCAACCCCTGCACGTTGAAGCGGAGGTAGGATCGCTCGACCGGCGAGTGATCGAGGCGGAGATCTCTCGCGCCGCCGTAGTTCGTGCGGGGGTGCGCCTTCGTCACGAAGGCGTCGGCGACGGGGGCAAATCGGTGGAGCGTGCCCGTCGAGGACGCGCTCGCGGTCGACGGAACGGTGAGTCCGCCCGCCATCAGCGCGGCGGCCAAGCCAGAGATGGGACGGAGTCGCATGGCTAGCTCTTCCGATGTCCCCTGTTGAAGGGGAATGGTGAGTCGGCTGCCGCGAACCGGCCCTTCGCCGGGATCGTGGGCTGGAGCGGTGCTTGGGTCAATCCCCCGATCGTGGGACGCGCAGGCAGGTTGTGGCCGTGGCTGATCCCCGGGCGCCTGCACGTTGTTCGCCTCCATGCACTCGATCTCCCCGCCTGCGGAGGGACCGAGGTCGCCGCCGGTGACGACCGGATCGCTCGCGTTCTGGATGAACACGTTGCGGCCGCTCACGTTCTCCAGCCGCACACCGACGATCGGGTCGCTCGAGTCGCTGCCTACCACACGCCACCCGTCCACCGCCCGGATGCTGCGCACCGTCACGTAGTCGGCCGCCACATGAAAACTCCCGGTGACCGTGACGGACGCGCCGGATGCAGCCTCGATCACGACAGGCATCGTCGAGCTCTTGGCCCCGTTCACGCTCTCACTCCCGGGGTACGTCCCCCCCGCAGCCTCGATCCTGTCGCCGGGAGCGGCGCGGCTGTAGGCCCGGTGGAAGGAGCGACAGGGAGCGACCTGCGTGCACGGATTACCGTCCCAGCCGCTCGGGGAGACGTGCAGAGTCGCCACAGTCGGCGGTATGGGCGCGGCCGCGACGAATCCCGGGTCGGCCGCCTGGGCCGTCCCGGAGGGCGTGGGCGAGAGGCTGGTCGTCGGCGCCTGGGTGGTTCTCACGATGAGCTCGGGGCCGGCGGCCGCCCCGAACTCGCGGCTGGCCAGAGCCACGGGCGAAAGGCTGGAGGACGTCAGGGCGAGGCTGAGGCTTCCGCTCCCGGTGACAAGCGAGGAGACGTCCACCTCGACCCACTCTCCGGCGTCGAAGGGACCGGAGGATCCCGCCACGGTCGAGGACTGAGCAGGCGAGCTCGCGTACGTGATGGTTCTCTCCTCCCACGAGCTGTCCGCCACCTCGCTGACCTCGAAGCCGAGTTTCTTGTCGCCGGTGATCGCGTAGACGCGGAGCCTCGCGCTC
The DNA here is from genome assembly GCA_050697715.1 of Gaiellaceae bacterium. Classification (GTDB taxonomy): domain Bacteria; phylum Actinomycetota; class Thermoleophilia; order Gaiellales; family Gaiellaceae; genus DASQWP01. Next base: position 5,557 of record JBOHAJ010000056.1, on the reverse strand, counting down.
GCGACAGGTCCGGACAGCTCGCCGAGATCGAAGCGGAGGTAGCTCCTCACGAGGTGGGACTCGCCGCCATGCGGGCTGCCGGCGCCGAGGAGTGTCGTCTCGGACCCGAAGTTCCTCGTCGGCGCTGCCGAGCTCACGTAGGCGTCGGCGCTCGCTTTGACGATCTGGGCCGAGGCTGTCTCTCCCCGCAGCAAGCCACCCGTCTCTCCCGCCACGACGTCGGCGGGACTCTGGGTGGGAGCTCTCGGCGGACGACGAGCCGATGTTCCCTCGCCGACGCTCGGCTCCTGGGAGGACGGGGAGAGTCCGTAGCCGACGTGGATGTGGTCGTAATGGTCGGCCAGCGGGAAGGAGGGTCCTCCCAGACCGAAGAGCGCGATCACCTGCTCGGGCCGAAGCTCGCTCGGAAGGAGGAGGATGTTTCGCACGGCCCGCTCCGTCAGGCCGCCGGGATCCTGGTTCCCGGCGATCGGCAGGCCGCCGAGCGCGGAGATGTCCACTGCGAGCCCGTACACATGCGCCGAGACCACACCGGGGCGCGCGTACAAGCGGTGGCCCGTGCGGAGGCTCGAGACCGTCACCTGTCCGTGCACCTCCGCGAGGTAGCGCACGAGGACGAGGATGCGAACGTCGATCCTGCCGGACGCGACATCCAGACGCCCCGCGGGATAGATGTCGATCCGCTCGTCGTCGAGAACGCGGGCGGCGAGCTCGCTCCGTGCCGCCTTCAGGCCCGTCACGAGCGCGCGCAGACCGACCGCGTCGTAGTAGTCCTCGAGCACCAGCGCCCGCTTGGCGAACGACTCGTTCCGCGAGGTCAGGGCGAGTAGCGCCGACATCGGATGGGACACCGCTCCGAGCGAGCTGAGCTGCCGGGCGAGCCTGCGGAGAGGGCCGGGCCGTGCGGGCGTGGAGCCGTCGTGGCCGCGGGCTCGCAGGACCGCGAGGATGAGCTGCCAGTCGACGCCGGCCTCGCGTGCGGCTGCCCTGAGCTGGCGCGCGAACGCCGGGGTGAGACGCTGGGCCGGTGGAATCGGATCGGGTAGGGCTGTGTAGAGCCACACGATCGCAGCCGGTCGCGGCTGAGAGCCGGCCTGCTCAGTCGACTGCGGCGCTGCTCCGGGAGGCTTGGTCGGAGTCGGCGCTTCCGTGGAAGATGTCTGGCCGTCCTCGTCAGCTGTCGCGATCGTGCCCGAGTCGTCGGGCTCCTCTTCGCCGCCGGTGGGCGTCTGGCCCGTCACCGGCGCCGTCGGAGTCGGTTCGGCCGACTCCGATCCGGGTCCCGTTCCCTCCTGTGTCGAGTCCGCGGGCGCCGAGCCAGTCGATGAGCCCTCGGCCGACGTCGAGGAGGCATCCTCGGATCCTTGAGCCGTTTCCATCGACGTCGCCTCCCCGGCCACGCCGGTCGCGACTGTCGACTCGTTGCTGCTGCCGAGCAGCGTCTCCATGTGCTTTCCAGCGCCGGCCGAGATGGCTCCGGCCAGGATGCCCACCAGGAAGAGGACGGCGAACGCGAGTCCGGTCGCCAGTCGGACGAACGGACGGCGGTTCGGACCCGACGACGCCGGCCCGGGATCGTACGGGGCGGGAGAGGGGTCAGCTGCGGGCGCCGATTCCTGCGCGGCCGCCGGTTCCTCCCGGCTCGAGATGGTGATCGTCTCCGCAAGTGCCGCTTCTCGCGACCTCGCCCGCCGGGTCTGCCGAGCGACTGGCGCAAGGGCTGGTTCTGGAGTGAGCCACTCGAATGCGGAAGCGTCCCACAGCTCGTCGCCGTCATCGGGACGCGGTTGACCCGGTCTCGCTCGTCTGTCGTAGCGAGCCAGCTCGAGGAAGATGAGAACGAGTTCCCGAGTGAGCCGCCCCGGCGCCTGCTCGTTTCGCCTCAGACCACGCACCTCACTTGGCCGATCGCCAGGCGTTCAGGCGAGCCCGGACTTACGGCATCCACAGCGCCGAGCGAGCTCGCAGACCCGCTTGAAGAACCGTTGTCCAGATGGCTTTGGCGAGACACCGTGGCCACCTCCCGCTGCCTCGACTCGGAAGCCACAGCTGCTGCCTGGGCTGACCCCCGAACCCACTGGTCGGCCAGCAGGCGACTCCCTGGTTTGCGAGTGGCGGAGTATAGAGACTGGTCGGCGAAAATACTGATAATTCAGTAAATAATGTGTAAATTCTTCCCCAAACATTCTGTAACTTCTGCCGTAATTCCATGCCTCTCGGTTCACCTTACGAAGCGCTTCCAACAGGAGTCCATGCAGCGGAATACACGCGCGAGAAGGCAGTGCCCAAACGCGTTCATCGAGCAAGGTTCCAGCCGGACGTCGCCTCGTCGCGCCCTGCTCCGTCCGACGTCTCACCGCCGACAACAGGGCCCATGGGGGCCCGCTCGGCACCGTACGTTACGGGGCGCCCCCGCCAGGGGCCCGCTCGAGAATCGGCGAGTGAGAGAGCTCTGGATGCTCTTCCTTGACGGAGTGCGTTAGTCAGTTCGAACCCGCCGAACCTGCGCAGTGAATTTCGGCGCCCCGTAGGTTTCCGGGATGGACACTTTCGTGCTCTGCGGCGGGACGACGTTTTCGCTCGACGACGGAGACCCTCGCGTCGCGTCGTACGTGGGCGGGCAGATGGACCCCTACCGGGTCGAGCTGGAGAGCGTGGACGCGCTCGACGTCGTCCTTGAGATCGATCGCGAGCGCGCTGCGCGGCGGCTGACGGACGTCCAGAACCCTGCGGGGGACGGCGTCGTGACGGCCTCGGACGGCGCCCGGCACTACGTCCTTTGGCGCGGGCAGCGGTGCATGGTGCCGACGCTGCCCGGCCAGGGGCCCGTCCGCTTCACGTACGAGCCCGGCTTCCCGCTCTCGCGCATCTTTCGCTCGGCGGTCCGGCCCGCTCTGCAGATCGCCATGCTCAATCGGGAGTCCGCCGCCGTCCACGCGTCCGCCGCCGAGTGGAACGGGACGGCGCTTCTGATCGGAGGCTGGTCCGAGAGCGGGAAGACCGAGACTGCACTCGCCTTCCTCGAAGAGGGCGCACGGTTCCTCTCCGACAAGTGGTCCGTCCTCACCGCGGGCGGCGTCGTGGGGGCCTTCCCGATCTCGGCGGGAATCCGGCGCTGGGTTCTTCGGTATCTCCCCCGGCTGAGAGCCTCGCTTCCCGCCGGTGCTCGGACTCAGCTCGCCGCCGCTGCACTGGCGTCCGCGGCCTCGAGTCCGCTGCGCGGTCGCCGGCTGCAGGGGCGCGCGGCCGGCACCGCGGCCGACGCCCTGGAGAGGGCCTTGGCACTCGCAGACCGCGCCGCGCTCACGCCGACTCAGCTGCGAGCTGCGTACGGCCAGCAGAACGACTCGATCTGGAGCTCGCGACTTGGGGCCGTCGCTCTCCTCACGACTATCCAGGACGAGGGTGTCGCTGCCCGAGAGGCCGATGCCGCCTGGGCGGCTCGCCGCCTCGCGCGGGCGGCCTCGTTCGAGCGGCGATCGTTCTTCGAGATCCTTGCGCGGGCACGCTATGCCTTCCCCGACCGGGACATGCGAGTCATGGAGATCGAGCGGGAAGAGGAGCGTCTCCTCGAGGCCGCGTTCTCCGAGGCGCGCGTGCTCGAGGTGCGCGCTCCATTCCCGACCGATCCGCGCCGGGTGGCCGACGCGATCGCGCATCGGCTCTAGCGACCGTGGCGGTCGAGCGCTACCGGTTCGCGCCCGGACTCGTGCTGGAAGTGAGGGGCAACCGCGGAGTCGTGCGCCACTTCCATTCCGAATACGGCTCCGTCGCGGTCGAGCCGGCGGGCCGCGTGCCGGTGGAGGTCGAGTTCACCGCGGCTGCTCACTCTGCCGGCTGGATAGCCGTCCGCGGCGGCCACAAGACGGTGCGCTGGGAGGTCGCCGTCGCTGAGTTGGACGGTGAGTCGATCCGCGCAAGTATTCGACTCGGCGGTCGGCCGCGCACCTTCGCCCTGTCGCTCGTGCAGGGCTACTTCGTCGAGCCGCTTCTTTCGGTTGCAGCGGCCCACCGCGGCTACGTCCTGCTCCCGAGTGCGGCCCTGGAGGAGGACGGCGGCGCTCTCCTCCTCATGGGACGGTCGCGGAGCGGCAAGAGCTCGCTCAGCGTCCGGGGGCTCGTCGGCGGGCGGCGCGTCCTCGGCGACGACCAGGTGCTCCTCGACGTAACCGGCCGCTGCTGGCCATTTCCGCGGCGCTTGCGGTTCTACCCCGATCTCGCTCGCACGGCACCCGGGGCGTACGCACGGCTCCCGCGGGCGAGCCGGGCGGCGCTTCGCCTGCGCCGGCTCGGGGAGCTTCTCTCGGGCGGATACGTGCGACCGCCCGTCCGCGTGCGGAGCGACGAGCTCGGCGCGGGACCCGGTCACGACCCGCTCGCTGTCTCTCGGGTCGTCGTGATCGAGCGCGCCGCGGGGCTCGAGCGTTTCCGGTCGGCGGAGATCGATTCCCGCTCGGCGGTTGCGCAGGCGAACGAGCTGCTCGAGGAGCAGCGTGCCAAGCTCCGATCCGGCGCGGAAGCTTGGGCCGAGGCGCTCGACCGAACGGCCGAGCGTGAGGCGCTCACGTTGCGACAGGCGCTTGCAGACGTTCCCGTCGAACGGCTCTCAGTCCCCGCCCACTGGGACGCAGTCCGTGCGCTCGCGGCGCTCGCGGAGCGCCTCAGGCTGCCGGGCTGACCCCACCGGCTGGCTCCACTCTCTCGCCCGACGGACTAGGACCCACGCTGGCCGGCTTGCAGCCGCCGAGCCGGGCTCCGCGACGAGGTCGTGGGCGCGTCCCTACCCGCGCGGGGTCTCAGGAGCGTACGACCGTTGGGGGGAAGCGGGCGCTTCCGATACGGTTGCGTCCACACCCTTCCGACGAGCCTCGAGGAGGGAGAGGACCTCCTCGACCCATTCGTCGAAGCCTGGCATCTCTCCGAGCGGGCGCGAGGGCGCGCTCTCCGGAGTGGGGTTCGTGGTCCGTTCCATCCTACGGTGCTGGTTCATCTTCCTAGTCTGAACGAAAGGGCGGCTGTCGAAGTTTCGGCTTCGTGAAGAAGTGTCGTCGTTGCGGTTATCGGCAGCGTAGCGCGATCGTGCGAGCTCCTTCGCCCCCATACTGCCGTCGACGGCTCTGGAAGCCCGCCAGAAGCTCCGGCCCGCGCGGGACCGCGCGCGAGAAATGCGCGGCTCATGCAGATCTTCGGTTCGACCGGCAGGCCGTCCGGCTACAGAGCCTCGAGCTCGGCGACCGGCGCCGACCTCGAGAGCAGGCCGTGGAGCTGTGCCCAGCGGCTCGCCTCGGTGCGGTTGGAGACGTTGAGCTTCCGATAGACGTTCGAAAGGTGGAACTTGACCGTCTGCTCGGTAACCCACAGCCTGCGGGCGAGCTCCGCGTTCGAATGCCCCTCGGCGACGAGCTGGAGGATCTCGAGCTCGCGCCGCGTGAGGCCCAGGGAGCTGTCGAGCACGGGCCCGGAGGCAACCGCTGGGAGCTGCCCGCCGACGAAGTAGATCGAGTGCTCGAACACCTGCCGGATGGCCGAGGTGATGTCGTCCGGGTGGGCCATCTTC
>JBOHAJ010000055.1:0-4414 GCA_050697715.1 Gaiellaceae bacterium | reverse complement strand
CACCTCGGTCGGGGCCTCGCCCGCCTCCTCCACGCCGAGCCCGAAGATCGAGAGACCGCGCTCGAGGAGCTCGCGCTCGCCGGCCGAGCGCCAGGCGTGCAGGATCGCGAGCGCGACCGGCGTGTTGAAATCGTCGTCCAGCGTTGCGGCGAGCTCCCCCCAGGAAGGCACGGGCTCGGCCGTGCGCTCCACGACGCGAAACGCCGTGCGGAAGTCCTCCGCCTGTTTCCGCGCCTGCTCCAGCGCGTCGTCGGAGTACTCGACCGGGCTCCGGTAGTGCGCTCCCAGGAAGAAGAAGAGCAGCGCCTCGCGCCCGTGCTGCTCGAGCGCGTCGCGAAGGGAGACCACGTTCCCGACCGACTTCGACATCTTCTCCTCGGCGAACTCGACCATGCCGTTGTGCACCCAGAGGCGCGCGAACCGGCGCCCGGCGCCCCGGGACTGCGCGAGCTCGTTCTCGTGGTGGGGGAAGCGGAGGTCGAGCCCGCCGCCGTGGATCTCGAACTCGGGGCCCAGGTGCTTCTCCGCCATCGCCGAGCACTCGATGTGCCAGCCGGGCCGGCCCGGGCCCCAGGGGGAGGGCCAGGAGGTGTCCTCGCGCGGCTTCGTCGCCTTCCAGAGGGCGAAGTCGCGCTGATCTTCCTTCAGGTCGCTCGGCTCCTGGGCAACCATGTCCTCGAGCCTCGCGCCGGAGAGCAAGCCGTACTCCGGAAAGCGGGCGACGCGGAAGTAGACGTCGCCCCTCGACTCGTAGGCGAGCCCGCGGTCGACGAGCTCCTCGGTGAGGGCGACGATCTCGGGGATGGTCTCCGAGGCGAGCGGCTCGGCGTCGGGCCGGTCGAGGCCGAGGGCGTCTGTGTCCTCGAGATACCAGCGCGTCGCCTTCTCGGCGAGCTCGGCGCTCGGGGTCCCGTCCTTCGCGGCCGCGTCGTAGATCTTGTCGTTCACGTCGGTGATGTTCTCGGCGACCTTCACGGCGTAGCCCTGGTGCTCGAGCCAGCGTGCGAGCCATTGGAAGACGACGTAGGGCCGCGCGTTCCCCACGTGGATGCGCTGGTAGACCGTTGGCCCGCAGACGTACATCCGGACCGGACCCGGAGGCGGCGGGAGCTCCTGCTTCGTGCGCGTGAGCGAGTCGTACAGCTGCATCAGCCGCGCGCGAGCGCGTCGTCCCAGGCGGGCGGGACCGCGGAGCCCCGGACGGAGAAGCGGGTCGTCTTGAAGCCGCCGAGGGAGCGGGCGAGCGTCGCCATCACCTCGCTGTGCGGCGGCTCGCGAATGAACCGCCGGAGGTGCTCCTCGTCCTCCCACACGGAGAGAGTCCAAAATTGCCTGCTCAGCGGCTTTGCCCGGAGCGAGTAGCCGGCCAGGCCCTCCGCTTCTTCGAGTTGCCCCCTGACGGCCTGTGTGTAGCGCATGAAGGCCGGCATCGTCCGCAGACGGCCGACCGGCAGAAAGATCAGCAGGGCGAGGTACTCGCGCTCGGGATCCGGCTCCACCAACGACTTCCACGGCATCTCGGCCATCGGAGCCCGAGTGTACGTTCTCTCGGGAACCGGAGGCCCTCCCCGCCCGTCCAAAGAACATGCGCGCGATCCTTCTTGCTCTTCTCGCCGCCGCGGCGCTCACCGCCGGCTGTGGGACCGGCGACCTCGACGGCGCCCCGACCAGCGGTCCTGAGGGGCTCCTGCTCAAGGTGGAGTCGCTTCCGGGCGGGTCGCGGCCTTACCGGCTGCCCCCATACATCGCGCTGGCGCTCTACGAGGACGGGCGCGTCCTCGTTCCCGGTCCTCAGATCGAGATCTATCCGGGCCCGGTGCTGCCCGAGCTCCAGGAGTCGCGACTCTCGAGCGAGGCTCTCGAAAGCCTTCTGGACGACGTCCGCGCGACCGGGGTGCTCGAGGCCGGCTCCGGCGATCCGCCCGCTCCGGGCGCAGGCGGCCTGGTCGTGACCGCGTTCCTCGACGGTGAGCGCACGGTCGTCGCGCTCGACGCCGCAAACCAAAAGCTCGGAGAGCTGCTCGCCCAGATCCCTGTCACGGGGGAGCGCCCCTACGAGCCCGAGGCGCTCGCCGTCTTCGCCGCACCGCTCGAGGAGCTTCCGGTACCGCCCGACGGCGAGATCGGGCCCAAACCGGTCACCCTCGACTGGCCGGCCGGCGCGCTCTCGGCGGGCTGCCAGGTCGTGCGCGGCACGGAGCTCGAAGCCCTTCTCCCCGTCGCGCGCCGCGCGCATGAGCTCACGTTCTGGCGCAGCGGCGGCGCGCTCCACACGGTCGCCTTCCGACCGCTCGTGCCCGGCGAGTCGACATGCGCCGACATCGGGCTCTAGTTGCCCTGGCAGCCGCGCTAGTCGCGATCGGGCTAGCGCTCGCCTCGTCCTGTGGCCAGGACGAGGGCCGTGCGCCCGCCTACGCCTTCTGGAACTGCGCCTCCTCCGTCGAGCCCTCGAGCGCGAGCGTCGAGCTCTCCCCGCCGGAGACAGCCTGTGCGACGAGGTCGAAGTACCCCGCGCCCACCTCCCGCTGGTGGCGCGTGGCCGAGTAGCCCTCCTCCTCGAGGGCGAACTCGCGCTGCTGGAGGCGGACATAGGCGGTCATGCCCTCCTCCGCGTAGCCGCGCGCCAGCTCGAACATCGACGCGTTGAGGGCGTGGAAGCCGGCCAGCGTGATGAACTGGAAGCGGTAACCCATGCCCCCGAGCTCCTTCTGGTAGCGCGCGATGTCCTCGTCGTCGAGGTGGCGCTTCCAGTTGAAGGACGGCGAGCAGTTGTAGGCCAGGAGCTTGCCGGGGAACTGCTCGTGGATCGCGTCGGCGAACTCGCGCGCTTCGCCCAGGTCGGGTTTCGAGGTCTCGCACCAGATGAGGTCGGCATAGGGGGCGTAGGCGAGCCCGCGCGCAATCGCCGACTCGAGGCCGCCCTCGACGCGGAAGAACCCCTCCGGGGTGCGCTCGTCCGTCACGAACCGCTGGTCGCGCTCGTCTACGTCGCTCGTGAGAAGCGTGGCGCTGAGCGCGTCGGTGCGCGCGACGATGATGGTCGGCACGCCGCAGACGTCCGCCGCTAGCCGGGCCGCCGCCAGCGTGCGGATGAACTGCTTGGTCGGCACGAGCACCTTGCCGCCAAGGTGGCCGCACTTCTTCTCGGAGGCGAGCTGGTCCTCGAAGTGGACGCCGGCGGCGCCCGCCTCGATCATCGCCTTCATGAGCTCGTAGGCGTTGAGGGACCCGCCGAAGCCCGCCTCGGCGTCGGCGACGATCGGCGCAAGCCAGTGCCGGTTGCCGTTCCCGCCTTCGGCCCACTCGATCTGGTCGGCGCGCAGAAGGGCCGCGTTCAGTCGGCGCACCAGGGCGGGGGCGCTGTTCACCGGGTAGAGGCTCTGGTCGGGGTAGGTCTGGCCGGCGACATTCGCGTCGGCGGCGACCTGCCAGCCGGAGAGGTAGATCGCCTTGAGGCCCGCCTTCACCATCTGGACGGCCTGGCCGCCCGTCAGCGCGCCCAGCGCGGCCACGTACGGCTCCTCCTGGAGGAGCTTCCAGAGGCGCTCGGCCCCCAGGCGTGCGAGCGTGTGCTCGACCTGCACCGAGCCGCGCAACCTCCTCACGTCGGCCTCGGTGTACGTCCGCTCGATGCCGTCCCAGCGCTCCATCCCGCTCCCCTTCCTAGTCGTCGATGTATTCGTAGGCCGGAAGCGTCAGGAACTCCTCCAGCTTCTCCGAGAGGGCAACGCGCTCGAAGACCTCCCGCGCGTCCTCCCAGCGTCCTTCTCCGGCCTCCGCCAGCTCCTCGTCCTCCAGGCGCGTGACGAGGTCGCGCTCGACGCGTCGGTGGCGGATCCACTGCCACACTTGCGAACGCGAGATCTCCGCCGTCGCGGCGTCCTCCATCAGGTTGAAGATCGCGACCGCCCCTGTGCCGCGCAGCCAGGACTCCAGGTAGCGGAGCCCGACGGCGACGTTGTTGCGGACGCCGTCCTCCGTGACGTCCCCGCCGGGGACACGCACGTCGAGAAGGTCGCCCGCCTCCACGTCCACGTCCTCGCGCTGCCGTTCCACCTGGTTGGGCCGCTCGCCGAGCACACGGTCGAACTCCTCCGTGGCGACGGGCACGAGATCCGGGTGGGCGACCCACGTGCCGTCGAAGCCGTCGCTCGCCTCGCGGACCTTGTCCTCGCGCACTCCGGCGAGCGCCGTCTCGTTGACCTCCGGGTCGCGCCGGCTCGGCACGAACGCCGCCATTCCGCCCATCGCGTGGGCGCCGCGGCGGTGGCAGGTCTTGACGAGGAGCTGCGTGTAGGCCCGCATGAACGGGACGGTCATCGTCACCTGCGCCCGGTCGGGCAGGACGAACTCCGGCCGGTCCCGGAATTTCTTGATGATGCTGAAGATGTAGTCCCACCGGCCGGCGTTGAGC
>JBOHAJ010000054.1:0-10114 GCA_050697715.1 Gaiellaceae bacterium | reverse complement strand
GACACCCGGGAGCGCCGCCGCGAGGGCGGCTCTCATCTCGGCGACCGGCTCCACCGCGATCACGTCGGCCCCCGCGGCCGCCAGGTGGCGGGTGAGCTTGCCCGTGCCGGCGGCGAGGTCGAGCACGCGTGTGCCCCGCCTGATCCGAAGCATATGGAGCAGGCAGGAGACCGCTTCCTCGGGGTAGCCCGGACGGCCGCGTTCGTACGCGACAGGAGCTCGGGCGAAGCCACGAGCGGCAACCTCGTGGATGGCGCTCTCCACGTCCGGCAGCCTACCCCCTGGCGCGGCGCATCCGCGAGCTACGCGCCTCCTCCTTGACCGGCGAGGAATCGCTCGAACCGCTCGTCCACCCGCTCCCGGTCCGGCCGCCAGGCAGCCCGGCGGGGAACGTGGATCGTCGCCTCGTGAAAGCCCTTCAGGAGGTCGAGCATGGGCCCATCCTCGTCCTCGAGCAGGCGGCGAGAAACGCGCACCTTGTACTCGGGTGACACGCCCACGAGGTTCTGGTCGAACGCACGATGATGAATCGTGCACAAGCTCAGACCGTTGCTGACGGCGGCTTCTCCGCGCGGCTGCAGGTCTCCGACGATGTGCGCCGCGTCGAGCAACCGAACCTCTTTGAGACGGCAGATCGCACACTGGCTTGCGTACGCAGGGACGACGCGCCCGCGAAAGCGCGCCTGGTGCACGCGGACTCGCACCTCCCGCACCAGGTAGCGGCGCTCGATCGGATCCTCCAGAAGCGTGGGCTCCTGCTCGTCCACCGGACCGACCATCGCTCCCTTCGTAACGAGAACCCGCCGCTCGGCCAGGTCGTCGCGGATGACGAAGCACGGAAAGTGCGGCTGGTACCACCCCGGGCGCGTCCCGACGAAGTAGACGAGAGGCACTTGCAGATCAAAGGCGGCGCGAAGCGCGCGGTTGTCGGGCTGTCCGACGTCGCCCGTTCGGTAGGCGTACAGGAAACCCTCGTCCGTCTCCTCGTCCTCGTACGGCGACCGATAGGACGTGGTGATCGACAGGGCCGCGGGGCCGCGTTGCACCGCCGCCCTGTAGATCCCCTTCTGGTAGCTGAGGTACGGAACGCGCCGGCCGCGAAAGTGAAGCCACGTTCGAGCCCGTTCTTGTACGGGACGTCCTCGCCGAACTCCGCGCAGAGGATCGCCAGCTGACCGAAGCAGGAAGCGCGGACGTCCTCGTCGCGCACGCGCCGATTCTAAGGGGAGAGGAGCAGCCCGGGAGTCCCCCCGTCTTCGGCGACAATGCGTCCATGCGCATCTCCGCCAAGGCCGACTACGCCCTTCGCGCGGCACTCGAGCTCGCCGCCGCCGGCGACGGCCACGTCAAGGGAGACACCATCGCCCAGGCGCAGGACATCCCGTTGCGCTTTCTCGAGAACATCCTGCTCGAGCTCCGCCACCACGGGCTCGTGCAGAGCCAGCGCGGCGCCGAGGGCGGCTATTGGCTGGCCCGGCCCGCGGAGGAGATCACGCTCGCCGAGATCATCCGCGCGGTCGAGGGCCCGCTTGCCAACGTGCGCGGCGAGCGGCCGGAGTCCGTGCGCTACTCGGGTCCCGCGGAGCGGCTACAGGACGTGTGGATCGCCGTCCGCGCGAACCTCCGCGGGGTGCTCGAGTCGGTGACGCTCGCCGACGTGGCCACAGGCGAGCTCCCGGACGAGATCGCCTCGATCAGCTCGGACCCGGAGGCGTGGCAGCCGCACTGAAGACGGTCGTCCGGCTGGGCCGGACGAAGACGATCTGACCCTGCCGCAGCTCGAGCTGCTCGGCCTCGTCACGTGTCACCTGCGAGGAGACGCGCCGGCCGTCCTGGAGCATGAGCTCGACCCGCACCTCGAAGCCGAGGTGGACGACGCGTTCGACCATCGCCTCGTCCGTCGTCCCGTTCGACTCCAGGCGGACCTCGAGGTCATGGGGACGGATGAAGGTGTCGCCGAGCCGGTTCACCGGCCCGACGAAGCTCATGACGAACTCGTTCGCGGGGTGCTCGTACAGGTCGCGCGGCCTGCCCGTCTGCTCGATGCGACCGTGGTTCATGACCGCGACGCGATCGGCCACGTCCATCGCCTCCTCCTGGTCGTGCGTGACGAGCACCGTCGTCACGTGCACCTCGTCGTGGAGGCGGCGCAGCCAGGCCCGGAGCTCCTTGCGCACGCGCGCGTCGAGCGCGCCGAAGGGCTCGTCGAGGAGCAGCACCTTCGGCTCGACGGCGAGCGCACGGGCGAGCGCCATGCGCTGGCGCTGGCCGCCGGAGAGCTGCGAGGGGTAGCGGTCGGCGAGGCCGTCGAGCTGCACGAGGGCGAGGAGCTCGTCGACCCGAGCCCGGATCTCGGGCTTCGGCCGCTTGCGGACCCGGAGCCCGAAGGCGACGTTCTCGCGCACGCTCATGTGCTTGAAGGCGGCGTAGTGCTGGAAGACGAAGCCGACTCCGCGCTCCTGCGGCGGCAGGCCGGTCGCCTCCTCCCCGAGGATGGAGACGTCGCCCTCGTCGGGCTCTTCGAGGCCCGCGATCACACGCAGGAGCGTCGACTTGCCGCTCCCGCTCGGGCCGAGAAGCGCGGTCAAGGAGCCGCTCGCGATGGCAAGCGAGACGTTGTCGAGGGCGACGAAGCTACCGAACCGCTTCGACACCCGGCGAACCGCTATCGCCATTCGGCTGCTCCTTTCTGAAGAGGTTCATCGCCAGGAGGGTAAAGACCGCGAGGACCGCGAGGACGACCGAGGAAGTGTAGGCGGCGACGGCGTCGAACGCCTGGAAGCGCTCGTCGACGTGCAGCGTCAGCGTCTCGGTTCGCCCCGCGAGACGGCCAGAGACGACGGCGACCGCCCCATACTCGCCGAGGGCGCGCGCCGTCGTGAGGATGACGCCGTAAGCGATGCCCCAGCGGATGGCGGGCAAGGTCACACGCCAGAACGTGGCGAAGGGCGAGGCCCCGAGCGTCCAGGCCGCCTCCTCCTGCTCGTCACCGATCTCGCGCAGGACAGGCACGACTTCCCGGACGACGAATGGCAGCGATACGAAGATCGTCGCCAGCACCATGCCGGGGAGCGCGAAGATGACGCGAACGCCCTGGTCCGTCAGCCAGCCACCGAGCCACCCGTCGCGGCCGTAGACGAGGATGAGCGAGAGGCCGACGACCACCGGCGAGAGGGCGAGCGGGAGACCGACCGCCGCGTTCAGGAGCCAGTTTCCGCGCGTCGAGTCGCGCCGGACGATGGCGAGCGCGCAGAGGACGCCGAAGAGGGTGTTCGCGGGCACGGCGATCAGGACGATGAGCACGCTCAGCCAGAGCGCATGGATGAACGACGGCGCGCTGAGCGCCTCCCACACCGGCGCGAGGCCGTCCTCGAACGTGCGCCAGAAGACCATGCCGACCGGGAGCACGAGGAGGAGCGCGAGGTAGCCGAGCGCCGCGGTCCGGAGCGCGAGCCTAGGCATCGTGCCTCCTCCCCCGCCGCTCCAGCAGGTCGACGAGCAGCAGGACGGCGAGCGAGAGCGCGAGCAGTACCACGGAGACGGCGGCCGCGCTCGTCGGGGCGTCGCTCTCGATCAGCCCGAAGATGTGCACGGAGGCGACCTCCGTCTTGAAGGGGATGTTGCCCGTGATGAGAACGACCGAGCCGAACTCCCCCACCGCCTTCCCGAACGAGAGGGCGACGCCTGAGAAGATGGCGGGCATCAGGTTGGGCAGGACGATCCGGCGGAAGATCGTCGCCGGCCGCGCCCCGAGCGAGGCTGCCGCCTCCTCCATCTCGCGGTCGAGCTCGAGCAGCACCGGCTGCACGGCCCGCACGACGAAGGGCAGCGTGACGAACAGGAGCGCGAGCACGATCGCCGTACGCGTGTACGCGACGTTGACGCCGAGCGGGCTCTTGGGCCCGTAGACGGCGAGCAGCGTCAGGCCGGCCACGATCGTCGGAAGGGCGAAGGGGAGGTCGATGAGCGCGTTGACGACGCTCTTCCCCCGGAAGGAGTCGCGGACGAGCACCCAGGCGATCAGCGTTCCCGCGACCGCGTTGACGGCCACGACGACCAGCGAGGCGACGATGGTGAGCCGGAGCGCGGCGACCGCCGACGGACGGGAGATCGCGTCCCAGAACGCGCCCGCCCCGCCACCAGTCGAGCGCCAGACGATGGCGGCGATCGGGAGCAGGACGATGAGGCTCAGGTAGGCGGTCGAGACGCCGAGGCTCAGGCTGCCGGAGCGCCCGCGCGAACGGGGGCGTCCCGGCAGCCTCAGGGCCGCAGTGCCCGCCCGACTACTCAGTGGGCACCCCTAGGTTCTCGTTGATGTCGGCCATGATCCCGGTCTCACGGTCGAAGAACGTCTCGGAGACCTTGTCCCAACCTCCGAGCTCTTCGATGGTAAACAGCGCGGGCGGCTCCTGGTAGTCGAATTCCGCCAGGACGTCCTCGACCACCGGCCGGTAGCCCTTCTCGCCGAAGATCGTCTGCGCCTCGGGCGTATAGAGGAAGTCGACGAATCCCTGCGCGGCGTCGGGAGCGTCCGTCGTGACAGCGACCGGGTTCTCGATCAGGATCGTTTGGTCCGGGACGACGTAGTCGAGCTCCTCGCCGTTCTGCTGGGCGAAGATGGCTTCGTTCTCGTAGGCGAGGAGGACGTCGCCCTTCCCGCCCGAGAACGTCTGGAGGGACTCGCGCGCGCTCTTGTCCTGCACGGACACGTTGGCGAAGAGCTGCCGCAGGTACTCAACGGCCTCGTCCTCGGACTTGCCGAGCTCGAGCTGCGCTCCGTAGGCGGCCATGATGTTCCAGCGCGCGCCGCCCGACGTGAACGGGTTCGGGGTGATCACCTCGACGTCGTCGCGGACGAGGTCCTCCCAGCCCTGGATGTTCTCCGGGTTCCCCTTGCGGACGGCGAGGACGACGACGGAGTCGGTCACCATGCCGGCGTACTCGTTCGAGGCCCAGTCGTCGGCGACGAGCCCGGCCTCGACGAGCCGGTCCATGTCGGGCGCGAGCGAGAAGGCGACGATGTCGGCGGGAAGCCCTGCCTCCACGGCCCGGCTCTGCTCCCCGGAGCTCGCGTACGACTGCTCGAACGATGCTCCGGCGCCCGACTGGGACTCCTGGAAGGCCGGGATGATCTCCTCGTAGGCCTCGCGCGGCGTCGAGTAGGCGACGAGGCTCAGGTTCGCGCCGTCGCCGTCGCCACCGGCGGCACCGGCGTCGTCTTGGCCGCCGCAAGCGGCGAGCAGGGCTACTGCTCCGGCGGCCGCGAGCACGACCGCAATAGTGCTTATACGTCTCATATGCCTCCCCTATTTCCGGCTTTGTTCATTTGAATGGTGGACATTATGCGTGACGCCGCGGATGCGTCAAATGGGAACCGCCTCGGCCAGCCCTGACCCGACCGCGAGCGGGAATCGCCTCGCTCGTCTACCATGGAAGCTTCAAAAAGGAAAGCTACTTGGAGGGACGGCATGAGCACGATCGACGAGCTGCTGCGCAACGCCGAGGACTACGCGTCGGCCTTCGACAAGGGCGAGCTTCCGCTTCCGCCGGCGAAGCGGGTTGCAGTTCTGGCCTGCATGGACGCGCGACTCAACCCGTACGCGCTGCTGGGGCTGAGCGAGGGCGACGCCCACGTCATTCGCAATGCCGGCGGCGTGGTGACTGATGACGAGATCCGTTCGCTCGCCATCTCGCAGCGACTCCTCGGGACGGAGGAGATCATGCTCATCCACCACACCGACTGCGGAATGCTGACGTTCAGGGACGACGAGTTCAGACACGCCGTTCAGGAGGAAACCGGCATCAAGCCTGCGTGGCCGGCCGAGGCGTTCGAGGATCTCGAGAAGGACGTGCGCCAGTCGATCGCACGGATCAAGGCGAGCCCCTTCGTTCCGCGCAAGGACCAGATCCGCGGCTTCGTCTACGAAGTGGAGACCGGGCGGCTCCGCGAAGTCGCCTGAACTACGCGGCCCGCGTCGCCGGCGTGGCACGCGGCGGCGAGCTCGTCTCCTCGCTCGTCAACGAGCTCGTCGCAACGACCGGCGAGTTACACGTTCGAGAAGCCGCGTCAGATCGAGCTGAAGAGATCGAAGGCCCACAGCGCGTCTATCCGTTGACGCTCGTCTAGCTCACGCCGGCAGATTCAACGGGCATTGGAAAAGGGCCAGGGGGTGCACACGCCAAAGCGAGGCCAGGCGGTACACAAGCCCATCCTTCTGATGGGTCAGGTGGCGGAGCTCGTCGGACAGCATCCGGGCGCGCGCGGCGTCGCCGGCGGATGCGGCCGCCGCTAACTGACGGAAAAGGTCGGGTTGCAGCGCCATGAACGACAAGACCTGCTTGACCCGGGCGCGGTCGGCCTCCGGCGGAGGGAGCGCGCGCAGCCGCGTAATTGCCTCCTCCGAGAAGCGAGCCGCTGCCTCGCTCCACGCTGCGATGTTTTCGAGTTCCTCGCCGTAGGGGTCTGCGGCCGTTTCGAACCTGGCGGTCGCCGTCGAGCAGATCGACTGAGCCTGGGCGATGTACTCCGCCCTCAGCCGCTTCGCGCTCTCCTGCGTCCCGCCGCCGCCGTCGCACGCGATCTCGCTGCGTGAGAGGTTGCCGCGACGCGCGGAGTAGGGGCCGACAGTCGCGAGCGCGAGGAACGGGCCTGGCCAGGGACAACGCCGGGCAAAAGGAAGGGGGAAGGTCCAGCGAGAGGCTGCGAGGTCGCCTTCAAAATCCAACGTCCACGCAGACGGAAAGACCCGCTGATCCGGCAAGAACCCGACTTGATTCCCCCCTCGATCACGAATCGTGAGGCGAAGGCCCGGGTCCTTCTCGCCAAGATGGCAGGGGGTGCCCCCGATGTGGCGCACGACGATGACCGGAACCCCCTTGGGCACCTCGATCGAGACCGCGATCTGTCGCGGCGTGCAGAAAGGGAGCGGGGTGTCCGGCGTTTCCACCACTGTCGTCGGTGCCCCCGTCGATGCCGTCGTCGTCGATGCTGTCGTCGTCGGTGCAGAAGTCTCGCTATCCGAGGAGCGAAGTGCATCCACGCCCGCAACGAAAAGCAGCATGGCGACCCCCCCAACGAGAACCCAAGTCCACCGCATGTGAATCTATCTCCGATGGATCGACTCCGCTCTTCAAGAAAGCCTCCTCCTTCCGCTGCCCGCCCGCAAGGTCACTCCTCGGTCAGCAGGGCGGCTGGCCACGTTCGCGCCGGCTACTAGGGCTGCACGATCTTGAACCGCGGCGACGAGGCCGCGGATCGGTAGCCGTCGTCGAGCAGGAGCCGGATCTCGTACGTCCCGGGCTTCAGCGGCCAGGTGGCGTAGCCGATCTGGGACGTCGCGCTGAACGTGGTGGAGCCTTCGATGGACGCACCCGTGTACTCGTAGAGGAGGTAATGGCCGTTGCCGCACGTGCCCGCCGAGCAGGTCGAGGCGTGCGGGTTGCCGGCGTTGTCTCCCGCCGTGAAGACGCCCAGCCAGTCCCACTTCATGCCCGGTGCCTTCGTCCAGGAGACGCCGATCGGCTCTCCGACCGCATAGAACGGCTTCGACGTGGACACAGTGGCTACTGCGCCACGCTCGTAGAGCCAGAACGGGGAGCGGGCAACCGCGCGCCCACGCGCATCGAGGAGCACCGCCTCGTACGAGCCGGGCGCGAGCATCGAAGTCGCGAACGACAGCGTGCCGTCCACCGCTCCACCGGTGGATTGCGAGCTGACGGCGGCTCCGGGCGCTCCACCCGCTGGGACGAGCGCCACGCGCTCTCCGGTACGCCCGGCGGCATGGAAGCGGACCCGGAGAGGATCGCCCTGCTCGAGGCTGCGAGACGCCACCGCAACGAGGAGAGGCATCGCTGCCGGCGCCACGTCGAAGGTCGAGACGACCCCGCGGTGATCGGAAGGCCACGGGCCGATCTGGACGTCGGCGTTGGCGTTCCCCGGCTCCCCGACGACGCGGCTGGCCAGCGCGCGCGCTGGGCCTGCCGACAGCACCCAGTCGATTCGGTCGTGGATCTCGACGCGCTCGCCCTCCGGGGAGCCGGGTGTCCACGTGAACCCGGGCCGCGCGACCGGGTCCGGGTGTACGCGCCTGAACGAGTCGACGAAGCCCGCCGCTGCGAGCGCCTTCGACACCGGCCACTCGACGGCGAAGGGAACGTCCTCTCGCACGTCTGCGACGGCCGCGGTCCAGTCCAGATGGGACGGCGTGTTGAAATCGCCCGTGAGAAAGACGGGAATCCCGCGCGCCGCGAGCTTGGGAAGCTCCCGCACCTGCTGCGAGATCGCCGGCACGCGCAGCTCTTCTTCGAGCTCGAGGACCTGCTCGCGCGTCGCGCCGTCGCGCACCTCGTAGGGCCCGTAGGGCTCGGCCGGGAGATGGACGTTCGAGACGGCCACGACCCGCCCTGGAAGCGGCTCGACGAAGACATATTGCCCGTTGGCTCCCGGGGGATCGACCAGCGGATACCGCGAGATGACGTGGTTCCGCTCGTCGAAGTGCCAGCCCAGCTTCTCTGCGACCGTACGGGTGTTCATGACGGCCTCCTGCAAGGCGACGACGTCGGCGCCGGAGGCGCGGATCACAGCGACGACCTGCTCGAGCGTCTCAGGACATCCCTCCGGGCGGTGGCAGAACTGTCTCGTGGCGAGGTTGAGCTCGTCGCCGCCGTAGAAGATGTTGAAGCTCATGACCTGCAGCGTCAGGTCGGGGCTCGGCGCGGTCTCTCCGCTCGGGGGAGCAACGAACAGCCAGGTCGCGGCGGCGGCCACGGCCAGGAGGAGCGCCGGCGTGCGTGCCTTCGATTTGCTCGCCGCAGCGGAGCCCGATGCCGAGGGTTGCCGCACAAGCGGGAGTTTCTCAGGCGAGCGACCCAGAGGGAAGCGACCTGCGCGCTGCGTGGCGCACGGTGGTAAGGGACGCCGCGACCGGTCGACTTGCCAGACCTATGGGCGGCCGAAACTGGGCGGCGCTAACCGACCACTAGCTACATCCGGTGTTCTGGCCGCAGTCGCGGCACGTGTAGCACGAGCCGGTTCGCACCATGCGGCCTCCGCACTTGGCGCACTCGACGGCGTCCTCCCAGGCGTTGAAGAGCGCCGTCTGGCCGGGCGGTGAGATCGGGGCCGCGTCGGCGCCCGTGTCGGCGCCGCCGTTGCCCTCCAGGATCGAATTCGCCTGCGCGAGCCGAGCCTTCACCTCGGGGCTCATGATCCCGAGCTCCTGCTGCGTCTCCGGGTCGAGGAACTTCTTCCCCATCCAGCGGAAGATGTAGTCAACGAGTGACTTGGCGACGCGGATGTCGGCGTCGTTCGTCTGCCCCGAGGGCTCGAAGCGCATGTGCGCGAACTTCGAGACGTAGACCTCGAGCGGCACGCCGTACTGGAGCCCGAGCGACACCGAGATCATGAACGAGTTCATGAGGCCGGCGAGCGTCGTGCCCTCCTTGGCGATGTCGACGAAGATGTCGCCGCGCGTCCCGTCGTCGAACAGGCCGACGTGGATGTAGCCCTCGTACTCGCCGACGCGGAACTTCCGGCCGACCTCGGTGCGGTCCTCCGGGAGCCGCCGCCGCTGCGGCGCAAGGGTCACGCCCGGCACGATCGCCTGCGCCGTGGCCTTCTCCTTCCCCGACAGCGGCTGCGCGACCTTGCAGTTGTCGCGGTAGATGGCGATCGCTTTCACGCCGAGCTTCCAGGCGTCGACGAAGAGGTCGCGCACCTCCTCGATCGTCACCGTCTCCGGCATGTTCACGGTCTTCGAGATGGCCCCGGAGATGAACGGCTGGACGGCGCCCATCATCTTCACGTGGCCGGAGTAGTGGATCGCGCGGTCGCCGATGGCGCAGTCGAAGATCGGGTAGTGCTCGGCCTTCACGAACGGCGCGCCCACCACGGTGTTGCGCTCGTCGACGAACGCGACGATCTCCTCGACCTCGGTCGGCGCATAGCCGAGCTTCTCCAAAGCCATCGGCACGGACTTGTTCACGATCGTGATCTCGCCGCCGCCGACGAGCTTCTTCGACTTCACCAGCGAGAAGTCCGGCTCCACGCCCGTCGTGTCGCAATCCATCATGAAGCTGATCGTCCCCGTCGGCGCGAGCACCGTCGCCTGTGAGT
>JBOHAJ010000053.1:0-4311 GCA_050697715.1 Gaiellaceae bacterium | reverse complement strand
TCACGCGGCCGCGACGGCCGTCGCCTGCCAGCGCCTTGCGGCCCTGGTGACACGTCTTGCGGATTGCGAAGACGATGTTCTCGGTCAACTGCGGCAGCGGAACGAGGTCGGCGACGCCGTCCTCGAGCGCCTCCTCGAGCAGGGTGGACGACTCGACCGACGCGAGCAGGAGGATCGGCGCCCGCGTGTGCTCGCGGATCGCGGCCAGCTCGTTCGTCGGCAGGCTGCCGCCCCGGGTCGCGTGGAGCACGGCGCCGAGATGGCCGCCGGTCAGTGCACCGGCGCCGTCGCGCACCTGCTCCGCGACGCCGACCAGCTCGATCTCGCGATGGTTCTCGAGCGCCTCGCAGAGCTTCGGCAGGCCCTCGCACGAGCCGGTGACGAAGATGCGCACGCGCTCGCGGCCGTCGCCGTTGGTGTCGAAGTCGAGGCTCATCGAGTCCCCCTTCCGCAAATCGAGTTGACATCGCGGCGCATGCCGTCGCAGAGCATCGTGTCGAGCGTCTCGAGGCTCTCGGGGCTGTCGGTCGCATCGACGACGCCGCGGAGGTCGAGGTGCCAGTTGCCGTTCGTGTACGCGAAGAACAGCTTCTGGGCCTGGCCGTCGGTCACGGCGAGCTGGACCGAGCCGGACGTTCCGACCGAGCTCGAGAGCTTGCCGTTCGCGAAGTCCCCGCTCGGCGCCTTGAGCACGAGCAGATCGCGGAGGATGACTCGCGTCGCGGAGCGATCGCGATCCTCGTCGCCGACCTTGAACTTGAAGTTGGCGACGACGTCGACGCGGTCGCCCTTCTTGACCGTCCCGGCGAGCAGCTGGTGCGGGTCGCCGGTGAGCTGGAAGGCGCGAAGGTTGCCCTTGAGCTCGGCGCGGACGCCTCCCTGCCCGATCGGGCGGAACCGGCGTGCGCTGACCTGCTCCTCGGCGTAGACGGCGTCGGTGGCGATGAGGTCCTTGATCTGATCCCTCGACGTGATCGCGCCCGGAACGACGCTGCGCCTGGCGATCTCGACGGGCCGGAGAAGGCCCGAGGCCTCGGCGCCGGACGTGCCGGCCGGGATGTCACGCTTGGCGACGAAGACGGTGACGTTCTCTTCGCCGTCCTGCACGGACTTCTTGTAGTTCGAGACATAGAAGCTCGTGAGCACGGCCGCAAGTGTCGCCAGTGCGACCGCGAGAACGATATTCCTGAGTCTGTACGTCACTGTCTTCTTACCTTCACCCTTTCTAATTGTTTATTCGACGAGATTGATCGTGCGCACGCCGAATTCCGGCTCTGCGCCAGTCTCGCTCTCGATGCCTTCCCAGATCACCTGCGTGAAGTAGCCAAAGAGCTTCTCGTTGTTGCCCTGAAGATCCATGCCGGTCAGGTGGAAACCGACCCAGCCGATGATCTCGTACTTCGCGTTCGAGCCTGAGCCGGTGAGCTTGCGATAGACCGGGAAGAGAATCTCGGTCCCGATGCGATCCTGCAGGCTGCCGTTGACGTTACTCGAGCTGAACGGATTTCCGGTCCGGGCGTCGTACTCTCCGAGGGGCATGTAGGCGTCGAAGCCGTTTCGAATCCAGTTGCCGAGCTCGCTCGTCCCCGGGTTGCCGCCGGCCTGAATCAGGTTGATGAAGCCGAACGATCCGGAGCCACCGTCGACAGCAGGGTCGTCGTCCTTCTTGCTGCCTCCCCCGCCGTCCTTGAGGTGGTAGTACTTGAGCTCGGTCGCCTCGCCGAAGCAGGGGCTCGGCTGGCAGGTGAGCATCGGGTGCTTCTCGTTGACGACGATCGGCGCGACCCACTTCGCCTGCGTGATGTTCGACGCGCGGGCCGTCGCGGTCGCGCGGACCGTGACCGAGTCGAGGCCGAAGAGGCGCGCGAAGAACCCCGGCGCCGGCCGGCTGAACTCGACCTTGATCGTGTCGTTGGGGACGAGCTTGCCTGCGGGGAAGCTGACGCCGTCGATGCCGGAGCCGTTCTTGCCGGAGTACTCGTATGCAAGCCCGCTAGCCCGTCCGGTGTCGTAGGGGAGCGCCTGCGCTCCAGCGAGCGCGGCTGCGTCGGCTGCGGCCTGAGCCGCGCGATCGGCGCGGTACCAGGAGCCAACGTCGAGAACGGCAGCCGCCATGCCGAGAAGAACCGTCATGAACACGATGCTGAGGACCAGGGTCTGGCCTCGCTGATCGCGAATTCTCGTCATTCCACACGCTCCGTCGTCGTACTCGAGAGGCGTCCCGACTTGACGACCCATCCGAGCAGGCTGATGTCGTAGGGGTACCAGGCGGTCACGGTGACGTCCGAGCCCGATGCCCAGGGCGTTCCCGGCGAGACCTGAACCTCCAGGACAGCCGGGTCCCCGGCGTCCGGGAGGTCCTCGGCGGAGTCGCGTACCGCCTGTGCGGCGACGCCGGCCGGGCTCGCTTCTTGGCGGGAGACCACCGCTTTGCGGGCCCCTGCTCGAACGGCATCGGTGAGCGTCACGTAATGGTTGAAGACGATGCCGAACTGGATGATCCCGAAGAGAAGCACTGCCAGGATCGGCAGCACGAGCGCCAGCTCGGTGATCGCCTGGCCCTTCTCGTTCCGGATTCGTTCTCGGTTCAGATGTCGCCTCAACGTGTGCCTCTTCTTTGAAGTCGAGTTGTCTGAAGAAACGGGGCGGGCAGCCATGGCGGCGTGCCCGCCCCCCTGCGTGCTTCCTTAGAAGCGAGTCGCGATGTCGCGAAGGACGGTGTTGATCCGGCCCGAGAGGACGCCGATGGCGCCAACAACGAGCAGCGTGATCAGACCGAGGACGACTGCGTACTCGGCCATCGTCTGACCCTCCTCGCGCTTGCGGAAGGAGTCGATCGACTCCATCGCATACACCTGGGCGTAGGTGAACAGCTTCAGCATGGGGCATTCACCTCCCTTCACGGCTGTAGGGCACGCCGGGCGGCGACGTGCAAAGGGGCGAAGACAGGGGGGAAACCTGGTGATGCTTCATCGGGGCGCTTGCAAATGCCACGCTTGGAAGAGTCCTCCTGAATCGTTCGGCGTGGCCGCGCCGCCTGCTGGATGAATCTGAGCGATCATCGAAACCATTTCCTCGGGGCTCATCCCTTGTTCGAGGGATTCGCCCCTGACCTCACCTTTCTGGGGGAGGGGGCGGTTCCCGCCCCCTCCCTGTGCTTCCCAGCCTTTAGAAGCGAGTCGCGATGTCGCGAAGAACCGTGTCGATCCGGCCGGAGAGGACGCCGATGGCGCCAACGACGAGCAGCGTGATCAGGCCGAGGACGACGGCGTACTCGGCCATCGTCTGACCCTCCTCGCGCCTGCGAAGAGAGTCGATCGACTCCATCGCATAAACCTGGGCGTAGGTGAACAGCTTCAGCATTCCATTCACCTCCCTTCACGGCTGTAGAGCACGTCGGGCGGCGACGTGCGAACTGGCAAAGTCGGGAGGGAAACTCGGTGGTTCTTGATCGGGGCGCTTTCCTGTGCCACGCTTGGAGAGTCCTCCTGAATCGCTTGGCGTGGCCGCGCCGCCTGGTCGATGAACTGCCCCGATCATCGAAGCGTTTTGCTCGCGGGCCAATCCCCTTCTCTAGTGATTCGCACCTGATTCACCTTTCTGGGGGAGGAGGCCGGGTGTGGGCGCGTCGATAGTCCGGCCTAAGTCCGTAGCGGCCGCGGATGTCATTGACGATCCGCGCCGACGTGGCGGCCTAGGCGCTCGAAGAACTGGAGCGAAGCGATATGCCACACCGGAACTCGACCTTGCGAACGCGGCTCGTCCGCCTACTCTTCTTCTCGCTCGTCGCCTGGGCGCTCGTCGCGCTCGGGCGCTCCCCCCGGCCCGCGCGGCTGGAGGACGCTCCGCTCTCGGAGACGGGCGACCAGGTGCCGGGCTGGGCGTCCAGCCCGGCGTCTCCGGCCAGGAGGGGCGCCTCGCCCCGCCGGCTGGCGGCGAGCTTCGCGTTCGCCGTGCTCTTCTTCGCCGGCGCGTCCTTCACGGCGGTCGCAGGCGACCGCGCCGTGGGCCTGCTCGACTCCGACGAGGCTGAGCTTGGGGCGATCGCGCAGGAGACCGAGACCTCGGCTGCTGCCGAGGAGCCCGCCCCTGCCGAGGCGCCCGCCGAGGCCGAGCCGGCCGCTCCCGAGCCTGCCGAGGCACCCGCCGAGGCCGAGGAGCTCATGCCCTCGACCGAGGGTGGCGAGGCGGCCGCGGCGGAGCCCGCGCCGTCCGGGGAGGTTGCCGAGCCCGAGCCCGTCCCCGCCGCGGCCCCGGCTGCGGAGGACGAGTCCGAGCCCGCGCATTCGCGCGGGGCCGGTCGCCCCGAGG
>JBOHAJ010000052.1:0-17605 GCA_050697715.1 Gaiellaceae bacterium | reverse complement strand
GGGAAGGAACAGAAGGGCGAGCCGGATGCCAAAGCAGAAGACGAAGCGCGCAGCGAAGAAGCGGTTCAAGCTGACAGGTAGCGGACGCCTGCTCAGGCGTCACGCGATGAAGAGCCACAACCTCGAGAAGAAGAGCGCGAAGCGGCGCCGCGGGTTCCGCCGCGACCACACCGTCGACGGGTCGGACGCCCGCGAGGTGCGCCGCCTGCTCGGGAAGTAGCGGGAGGAGGGAAGGATGCCGCGCGTCAAGCGATCGGTTCACGCGCGCAAGAAGCGCCGCAAGGTGCTCGCGCAGGCGAAGGGCTATTTCGGCCAGTCTTCGATCTCGTACCGGAAGGCGAAGGAGCAGATCCTTCACTCGGATGCCTACGCGTACCGCGATCGCCGCACGCGCAAGCGCGTCTTCCGGCGCCTCTGGATCATCCGTATCAACGCGGCGGCGCGCCGCGAGGGGCTCTCCTACAACCAGTTCGTCTCGGGTTGCCGCAAGGCGAACATCGAGCTCGACCGCAAGGTCCTCGCCGACATCGCGGTCAACGACCCCAAGGCCTTCGCGAAGATCGCCGAGCAGGCCAAGGCGGCGCTGGGCAATCTGGCCTGAACCCAGGGCCGGAGGAGCGCCGCAACATCCCAGGCGGTGAATGACACTGTGGTCGGGTGATCACCTCTCCGGCCAATCCCCGCCTCAAGCTCGTCCGCAAGCTCGCCTCCCGGCGCCAGCGCGAGAAGCTCGGCCTCTTCGCCTGCGAGGGAGAGGACCTCGTCGCGGCGGCGCTCGAGGCGGGGCTCGAGCCCGTAGAGGCGCTCGTGGACGCCGGGCGGCCAGTGCTCCTCGAGCGGCTCCGGCACGCCGAGACCGTCGCGCCGGAGCTGATGGCGTCGGCGTCGACGCACCCGCACCCCGCGCGCGTGATCGCGGTGTTCCGGAGCGCGGACCTCCCGCGCGGGACCGATCCACCGGCCGGGCTCGCGCTCTGGCGCGTGGGCGATCCGGGCAACGTCGGCACGCTCCTCCGTGCGGCGGACGCGCTCGGCCCGGCCTTCGTCGCGCTCTCGCCCGGCTGTGCCGACCCGACCTCGCCCAAGGCGTTGCGCGCCTCGGCGGGCGCAGTCTTTCGAGTCCCCCTTGCCTCCTTCGCGGAGGCGCCCCGGCCGCGCGTGGCGCTCGCGCCGCGCGGAGGGACGCCGCTCCCGGAGCTCGAACTGGACGGACCGGTGACGTTCGTCCTCGGCGCGGAGCGGGAGGGCCTTCCGGAGGACGTTCTCGCGGCTTGCGACGAGGTCGCGACGATCCCGCTCTCACCCGGTTCCGAGTCGCTGAACGTGGCCGTGGCCGGTGCAGTTGCCCTGTACGAGCTTCGGCGGCGGCCGCAATGAGCGCCCTCGGCGAGTCGGCGGCCTGGGGCGTGCTCGTGGGCGGGAGCCTCTTCGCGGGGGCGCTCGTCGCGGCCCGGCTCTCGCTGCCCGCGCGCGCCGCCGCCGTCGCCACGACCTTCGGCGGCGGGCTCCTCTTCGCCGCGCTTGCGTTCGAGCTCGTGCCGGAGGCGAGGGAGCGGGCCGGGCTCGGCGTCACCGCCCTCGGCTTCGCCGCGGGGACGCTCGTGTACCTCGCGGCCGACGTCTGGCTCACTCGGGACGAGATGCGGCGGGAGGTGCGCCGTTCCGGCCAGGCCGCGGCATCCGGCAGGCCGATGGAGATGTCGCCTCAGGCGAGTGGGGCGGCTCGGGGGGAGGCGATCGCCGCCGGCCTCTTCGTGGACGGGGTGCCCGAATCGGTCGCGCTCGGCCTGACGATCGCGGAGGGAGAGCTGGGGCTCGCGCTTCTCGCCGGCATCGCAGTCGGAAACGTCGTCGAGGCCTACGGCGCCGCGCAGCCAATCATTGCCGCCGGCAGGAGCAGGCGCTTCGCAGTCGAGCTCCTGGGCGGGATCGCCGTGGCCCTCTTCGCGGCCACGATCCTCGGCGGAACGCTCCTCGCCGACGTCGACGAGGCCGCGGTCGGGTTCCTCGAGGCGCTCGCGGGCGGGGCGGTCCTCGCGGTGGTGCTCGTCTCCATCGTGCCGCACGCCTTCGCCGAGGTGAGCCGCTGGGTGGCCGCGGCGTCTGCGGCCGGTTTCTTGCTTGGATTCGCGCTCACATGACGCGGAAGGAGTGGCTCGAAGCCTACGCGCGAGCCTGGGAGGAGGGCGACGCGGAGGCGGCCGCTTCGCTCTTTACCGAGGATGCCGTCTACCGCTCGCATCCCTTCCGCGAGGCGCATGTTGGCACCGAGGGCATCCGGGCGTGCTGGACGCAGGCGACCTCGACCCAGGAGGACGTCTCCGTCAGGTACGGCAACCCGGTTGCGGCGGGCGAGACGCTCGCCGTCGAGTGGTGGGCGACCTTTCTGAACGACGGTGAGGAGGTCACGCTCCCCGGCGTCCTCCTGCTCCGCTTCGCCCCGGACGGCCGCTGCGAGGAGCTGCGGGAGTACTGGCACGCGGAGGTGGGCCTCCGCGAGCCGTTCCCCGGCTGGGGGCGCTAGTGCTCCTTCCAGTAAAGCTGCCCCCGCTTCTGGGTCGCAAGCACCAAGCCAGAGTCCGCACTCGTCCGCAGGCAAGGCTGGGAGCCTTGGCAAGGACGAGGGTGGGCTCTGGCGCCGCGTGATCGCGGGCCAGAAGTAGGCGTGCATTGCTGGATGGGGCACCAGCGGCTACCAGGCGCCTCCCCCGCCGCCGCCGCCTCCACCTCCGCCGCCGCCGGAGAAGCCGCCTCCGCCGCCGCTCCATCCGCCTCCGCCGGAGCTTGCGGGAGGCTTGAGCACCGATCCGAAGCCTGCGGCGAGGTCGTCGATGCCGAGCGACGACGGCCCGGAGCCGAGGTCGCCGTTGGGGCTCACCCAGTAGATGGTGCTCGCCTGATGGAGCGCCTCGGGCATGTGCAGGTGCGCACCCTGAAGGATCCGGTCAGCGATGCCGAAGGTGATCCCGTAGACGAGGTATCGCTCCCACAGCTCGAGCGAGGCGGGCGGCGCCTCGGCGAGCCGCGGGAAGTCGGTGAGGTAGCGGCGGAACGCCTCCCACCGCACCGCCTCCTGCTCCGCGGCCGGTGTGCGCCGGCGCCAGAGCCGTACGAGGAAGACGACGAGAGCAAGGAGACCTGCGTTGACGGCTGCGCAGGCGCCCAGCGCGACCTGCACGAGGTTCGCCCACTGGGGCGCAGCAGCTCGAAAGCCGGTGATCCCGAGAGCGAGAAGGATCGCCGCGGCGAGCAGGAAGATCCCGATCCCCGCAGCGAGGACACGAGCTCCCTCGCTCACGAACCACTTCCGCGACCGTACCTCGGTTGCCACGGTCTCCTTGAAGTCCTGGAATCGCTTGGCGTTGGTCGCCTGCTCGTCGGAGATCGCGTCGCGGAACGTGGAAAGGGGTCTCGGCCCATCCTGAAGGACGTCGTCGATCACGATCGCGACCGGCTGCTCGAACGGCGTCAGCGGGTCGCCCTCGCCGACGGCGACCTCGATGTCAGCCACGTCCTCGGAGCGCAGGCCGCCGAACACGGACCGCTTGGTCGTGACGGGCGCCGCGGTGTAGCGACCCCGGCGGATGAGGTCGAAGAGCGTCGCGGTGAACTCCAGAGAGCCGACCCCGGTCCCCTGACGAAGGAGCGGGGGCACGAGCGCCGGCTCGAGCTCGGACGGGGGCTCCTGCTCGTACTCCCGGTCGTAGTCGGTCCGCCGCTCTCGGCCGTGGAAGACGTACACGCCGGCAGCGACGGCCGCGGCGGGGGCGACCGCAAGCAGGAGCAGGATGAGGATCGTCACGGGCAGGTGCTCGAGCGCCTGGTCGATCCTGTCGCGGTCACGCTCGTAGGCGGCGGCGTCCTCCCGTTCTTCGGCCAGGATGCCGGCGAGTCCATTCCCCTCGCGGACGGTCGCTCCGGCCGTCGAGGAGAGGAGCTCCCGCGGGAAGACGACGCGCAGCTCGACGAACTGGTCCGCGGGCACGTCGAACGCCTCGAGCAGCGCCCGGTCGGGTGCGCGCGTCGTCTCGCCGCGGACCCAGGCGGGATGCCCGAAGGTGCGGTACGAGGGGCCCGACGCGGATCCCGGGAGCGTCATCGTCGCCCTCAGCCGCCCGAGGCCGGTCTGCCACTCGTCTCCCCAGACCTTCAGGTTGACGTCGACGACATCCTCATAGGCGACGGCCAGACCCTGCAGGCGGTAGCGGAGCGTGAAGGTGCGGGCCTCGTAGTACGCCCTGTAGTGCCACACGATCCGTAACCCCTCGTCGAGGCGGGCGGTGCCGAATGTCTCCGGCGCACCGGCGCTCCCGAGCTCTGCGGACGCCCCCGGCCCGTACAACCGATCGCCCTCCAGCACCTGGACCTCGTCGATCGACTCGCCCGGGCGGAGGGGGATCTCCCGGAACGCGCCGCTGAAGCTCCCAGAGAACGAGAAGGTGATCCGCTCCTCGATCAGGAGGGAGCCGTCGTCCGCGATCTGCACGTCGATCTCGGCCAACGGGAGCGTGAACGACTGCCCGGTGGCTTCTCCGGCGGCGAGCAGGAAGCCCAGCAGGGCGGCGACGGCCGCGAGCCTGCGCCTCAGAAGCGAACCTGCGGTGCCTCCCGTATAGGCTCCTCGATCTCGAAGTAGGGCTTCTCCGCGAAGTTGAACATGCCGGCGACGACGTTCGTGGGCACGGTCTCGAGCGCGGTGTCGTAGGTGAGGACGGCGTCGTTGTAGACCTGCCGCGAAATCGCGATCTTCTGCTCCGTTTCCTCCAGTTGGGCCTGGAGCTGCTGGAAGTTCTCGGTGGCGCGCAGCTCCGGATAGTCCTCCGCAACGGCGAAGAGGCGCCCGATCGCAGCCGTCAGCATGTTCTCGGCCCCGGCCTGCTCCGACACCGTGCGGGCCTGCTGGGCAGCCGTGCGAGCGCGCGTCACTTCCTCGAAGGTCGCCCGCTCGTGCGAGGCGTAGCCCTTGACCGTCTCCACGAGATTGGGAATGAGGTCGTAGCGGCGGCGGAGCTGGACGTCCACTTGGGCCCAAGCGTTCTCCGTGCGGTTCCGAAGCCTGACGAGCCGGTTGTAGAGGAGGACGAGCGCGAGGACGAGCAGGGCGACGAGAGCGAGAACGAGCACGATCACCCAGAGCACGCGAGTACCCTACTCTGCCGGCCTGCGGGCGATCCAGACGGTGTCCTCGCCGCCCGCGTACGGCGCCATGTCGAACCAGCCGTAGCAGGCGACGACCTCGAAGCCCGCCTCCTCGACGAGCGCGCGCCACTCGTCGGGCGAGAGCCAGGCGAGACGCATCCGGGTGGCGCCCTTGGGCCCGCGCACCCAGAGCGTAAGCACGCGTCGCTCGAGGTCCCAGTCGGCCCGCTCCCAGATCCCAGGCTCGCGCTCCAGCCAGCGCGCGTGGGTCTCCTCGACGTCCTCGCGGCTCGGCGCGAACACGTCGAAGACGAGGCGGCCGCCGGGGTGGAGAAGGCGGCGCGCGGCGGCGAGCGTCGCCCGCCGATCGGCGTCCGTCTCCAGGTGGAGGAGCGAGCGGAAGGGCGCGGTCACGAGGCGCACGCGCTCCTCGACCGGCGGCCGGCGGAGGTCGCCGACGCGGAGATCGAGCAGCTGCGCCACACCCACCTCCTCCGCCCGGCGCCGGCAGACCGCGAGCATCCCCTCCGAGGAATCCACGCCGATGACGGGAACACCGGCCTGGGCGGTTGGGACGGCGATCCGGCCGGTGCCGACGCCCAGCTCCACCACCGGCCCGCCGCCGGACTTGCGCGCCTCGGCGACGTAGAAGCCGACGTCCTCCTTGACGCTCGCGCTCCACGGGTCGTACAGCTCGGCAATCGCGTCGTACACGCTCACGCCAGGAGGGATCGAAAAGGGCAGTAGACGAGGCCTGTGGGCTCGGCGAGCGCGAAGTCGCGCATGTCGCACTCAGGCAGGTCGAGCTCGACCCCCATCGGCGCGAAGGCGTCGTAAGCGCTCACAGGGCCGATGATACGCTCACCGGATGGACGCCCAGGCGCTCGAAAGCGAGGCGAAAAGCGCGATTGCGAGCGCTTCCACGCTCGAGGAGCTCGAGGACCTGCGGGTGCGCTACCTGGGTCGAAAGAGCGCTCTGAAGCTCGCCCTGCGCGAAGTGAGAGACCGCGAGACGGGCATGGCGCTGAACGCGGCGCGCGAGGCGATCGAGGACGCGTTTCGCGCTCGCTCGAGCCAGCTCGAGCGAGAGTCGATCGACCGGCGGCTGAGCGAGGAGATCGTGGACATCACGCTGCCCGGAGAGGCGATCCCCCGGGGCAATTACCACCTCATCACCCAGATCCGGCGCGAGGTCGAGGACGTCTTCCTCGGGCTTGGTTACCGGATCGTCGACGGCGACGAGGTGGAGGACACCTGGCATCTCTTCGATGCGCTGAACATGCCGCCCGGGCACGTCACGCGCTCGCCGCTGCACACGCTCTTCCTGAACGGCGACGTCGTCCTTCGCACCGAGACCTCGCCCTCGCAGATCCGCGTCATGGAGGCGCAGGAGCCACCCGTCTACATCGTCTCCCTCGGACGTGTCTACAGGCGCGACACGCCGGATTCGACGCACGTCCCGATCTTCCACCAGGTCGAGGGCCTCGCAGTCGACCGCGGGATCACGCTCGCCGACCTCAAGGGGACGCTGCTCCACCTCATGCGGGCCCTCTTCGGCGAGGATCGCCGCGTGCGCTTCGGGACCGATTTCTTCCCCTTCACCGAGCCCTCCCTCCAGGCTTCGGTCTCGTGCTTCATCTGCGAGGGCACGGGCTGCGCGACCTGCAAGCACACGGGGTGGATCGAGATGGGCGGGTCCGGCCTCGTCGATCCGAACGTGCTCAGGAACGTCGGCTACGACCCGGAAGAGGTGTCGGGTTTCGCCTTCGGGCTCGGGCTCGAGCGCATTGCGCTCCTGAGACACGGGCTTCCCGACCTGCGGCAGCTCTGGCAGAACGACCTCCGCTTTCTCAGGCAGTTCTGACGTGAAGGTTCCCCTTACCTGGCTGCGCGACTACGTTGCGGTCGACGTCCCGGTGGAGGACCTCGTCGAGCGTGTGACGGTCTCGATCGCAGGCGTCGAACGGGTCTTCCGGCGCGGTGTCGTCGACGAGGACGGCAACCTCGGCCTCTACCGCGTGGGGCGCGTGCTCGAGGCGGACAAGCACCCGAACGCTGATCGGCTCCAGCTCTGCCGCGTCGACGTGGGGGAGCACGAGCCACGCCAGATCGTCTGCGGGGCGTGGAACTTCGGCGAGGGCGCCACGGTGGCCGTCGCACTCCCCGGCGCCCTGCTCCCGGACGGCCGCCGCCTCGAGCGCACGAAGCTTCGCGGCGCCGTCTCCGACGGGATGATCCTCTCCGAGCACGAGCTCGAGCTCGGCACCGACCACACCGGCATCCTCGTCCTGACCGAGCAGCTGGAGCCCGGCACTCCGCTTGCAGACGTCCTGCCCATCGCCGACGTCGTCCTCGAACTCGAGATCACGCCGAACCGCCCCGACCTCCTGGCCGTCTACGGCGTGGCGCGGGAGTTGGCCGCGCTCTACGACGCCGAGCTCGCCCCGCCGCCCGGCCGTGACCCCGAGCGGTCGGAGGACGAGCCGGTCGACGTGACGATCGAGGACTACGAGGGCTGCCCACGGTACATCGGCCGGCTCTTCAGGGACGTCCGCGTCGGCCCCTCGCCGGCGTGGCTGAAGGCCCGGCTTACGGCGGCGGGCATGCGTCCGATCTCGAACGTCGTCGACGTGACGAACTACGTCATGCACGCGCTCGGGAACCCGTTGCACGCGTTCGACTTCGACACGCTCCGCGGCGGGCGGATCGTCGTGCGTCCTGCGCGGAGGGGGGAGGAGTTCACGAGCCTCGACGGCAACCTGCGCAAGCTGGAGCCCGACGACCTCGTCATCGCCGACGGCGAGCGGGCGATCGCCTTCGCCGGGATCATGGGCGGCCTCGACACGGAGGTGCGCGACGAGACGAAGGCGGTGCTCCTCGAGGCGGCCAACTTCGAGCCGCTCGGGATCCTGCGCAGCTCCGAGCGCCACGCGCTGCGCACGGAGGGCTCGGGCCGCTGGGAGAAGGGCGTCGACCCGTACCTCGCGCCGCAGGCCGCCGCCCTAGCCACCGAGCTGATCGTGGCGCTCGCGGGCGCCCGCTGGACGGGCGACGCCGACGTGAAGAGGGAGCTGCCCGAGCCCCAGGGGATTCGCTTTCGGCCGGAGCGGACGAACGAGCTCGTCGGAGTCGACCTAGCGACCGAGGAGCAGACGCGCATCCTGAGCCGGCTCGGCTTCGACGACGCCGGCGGCGAGTCGGTGACCGTTCCGACGTGGCGCGCGCGGGACGTCACGCGCGAGGCGGACCTCGTCGAGGAGGTCGCCCGGTTCCACCTGGCGGAGGTGCCGTTCACGCTTCCGCGCGGGCAGGCGGGCACGCTGACGCGCGACCAGCGGTTGCGCCGAGTGGTGGAGGAGGTCCTCGTCGGCTGTGGCTGCTCCGAGGCCTACACGTCGAGCCTCGTCGCCGAGGACCCCGCCCCGGATGCGCTCCGGCTGCCGGTCCCGTTGTCGGCCGAGCAGGCGGTCCTGCGGACGACGCTGCTCGCCGGCCTCGTCCAGTCGGTCATGCTCAACCTCGACTCCGGCAACGAGAGGATCGCGCTGTTCGAGATCGCCCGCGTCTACCTCCTGTCCGGCGCGCCGCGCCCGGACGAGCACTGGCACGTCGGGTGCGTCGCCGAGGGAGGGTTCGCCCGCGCGAAGGGAATCCTGGAGACCCTTTACGGGACGCTCCACGTGCCGCTCGGGATCGAGCGGGCGCAAGCGGGCTTCCTTCACCCGGGCAAGGCGGCGAAGCTCGACGCCGGCTGGGTCGGCGAGCTCCACCCGGCTCTGCTGGAGGGCGAATGGGGCGCGTTCGAGCTCGACTTCGCCACGCTGTCCTCCGGGATCCCGGAGCGCCTCGTCTACGAGGACGTGATCACCTATCCCGCCGTGCGCCAGGATCTCGCCTTCGTCGTGGAGGAGAAGGTGCTCGCCGGCGAGCTGATCTCGGCGGCGCACCAGGCGGCGGGGCCCGAGCTTCGCGAGGCGCGCGTCTTCGACGTCTACCGTGGCGAGCCCATCCCCGCTAGGCGCAAGTCCATCGCTCTCCGGGTCGCCTTCCAGTCGCCCGAGCGCACGCTCTCGGACGAGGACGCGCGGGCGCTCCGCGAGCGCATCGTGACGGCGCTTGCGGAGCGCTTCGGGGCGGAGCTCCGGGCATGAGCGCCAGCGACACGCTCGTCTTCCTGCCGGCCTGGAACGAGGAGGAGAGCCTGCCCGGCGTGCTCGACGAGCTTCGCGCCGAGCTCCCAGACGTGGACGTGCTCGTCGTGGACGATGGCTCCACCGACCGAACGGCGGACGTGGCCCGGGCCCACGGGGCCGAGGTGCTCTCCTTCCCCCGAAACAGGGGCCTCCGTGCAGTCATCGCGGCGGGCTACCACCACGCCGCGGGCAAGGACTACGCCTTCTGCGGGCGGGTGGACGCGGACGGGCAGCATCCGGCGCGCGAGCTTCGGCGGCTCCTCACGCGGGTGCGGAGCGGGAGCTGCGACGTGGCCGTCGGGTCGCGCTTCGTCTCCGGCGAGGGCTACGCGCCCTACCGCTACAGGCCCGACCGCGTCCGCCGCTTCGGAACGGCGCTCCTCCGCCGCTCGATGGGCGTCGCGCTCGGGCGTCCCTTCGCCGACGCGACGAGCGGGATGTACGCGGTCAATGCGAAAGCGCTGCCCCTGCTCGCGAAGCCGTACACGAGCGGTGCGCCGGAGGTCGAGTCGCTCCTCCGGCTCGAGGAGGCAGGCCTGCGCGTGCAGGAGGTGCCCGTGAACATGCGCGAACGGGCGGGCGGCGAGTCGAAGCTCCGGGGAAAGACGGCCGTCAAGCTCGTCCTCACCGTGATCGGGACGCTGCTGCTCGCGAAGCGGCTCCGGAGGCGATCGTGAAGCTCTTGGTGGTCCTCGGTTACTCGGATGGGCGGAGCAATGAGCTGCACCCGATCTGCGCCGCACGGCTCGAGACCGCTGCGGAGCTCGCGGCCGGGGCCGACCTGGTCGTGCTCTCGGGCTGGTCGCGCCGCTCGGGCACGCCCGCCGAGGCGGAGCTCATGCGCCGGGCGTGGGCCGGGCCGGAGGTGCCCCTTCATTGCGAGCCCGACGCGCGCATCACGGCCGAGAACGCGGCCCACGTCGCCCGCCTGGCGCACGAGCTGGGCGCGACCGAGGTCGTCGTCGTCACCTCGTGGTGGCACCGGCTGCGCGCCTGGCTCCTGTTCCGCACGGCTCTGCGCGGGGTGCGCGTGACGGTCGCGCCGGTCGGCGGGCCGTGGTCGCCGCGCCTGCTCGCGCGCGAGCTGCTCTCGCTCCCGCTCGCTCCCGTCCAGCTCGCGCTGGCAAAGGGCCGCGCGCGGCCCCGTTCCTAGGGAAGCAGGAACGAGGCCGCGAAGACGGCCAGGCCCCAGGCCAGCAGGTCGGTACCGCCCTCGTCGCCGACGTCCACGCCGATGCCGGCGAGGGCGAAGAGGACGACGGCGGCCACGAGAACGACGAACTTGGGGCCCCACGGGAGAGTCATGCCTCTGTTCATGGCGCCAGGGTTTCGACGCCCATGGCGTCCTTCCTCCGATGGCCGGCGGTCTACCGCCCGCGGAGGAAGCGGCGGACGCGGGTGAGCACGCCGTTGCTCGGCGCCCAGCGCTCTGCGACGGGTTCCTCGTACTCGGGCAGGCTTGCGATCTCCTCGGCCGTGGCGGCCACCTCGACCCGGTCCGGCCAGATGGCGCTCACGCGCTCGGCCGGGACGAAACGGTCGGGGCCGAGCGCGCCCACGGAGACGACGAGCCCGCTGAAGATGTCGGCCTCGGAGTCCCCGGAGATCTCGCGGACGCGGCCCACCTCCGTCCCGTCTGACGAGCAGACGGCCGCCCGCGCCTCGATCGCCTTCCACGACACCTGGGGCCGCTCGCTCACACGGACCGCCCGCCGACGAGCCAGACGGGGCCTTGCGTCGAGGCGAGGTGCGTTCCCGAGAGCACACGGAGGGCGCGCAGGCCGCCCGTAATGCGCTCCTGGTCGAGCCGCTCGAAGCAGCGGCGCGCCATCACCGGCGCGACACCGTAGCCCTTGTCGCGCGCCGCGCGGAAGCTGAACGCGGCCCGGCCGCCGTAGCGTGCGGGGTTCACCGGCGCGAGCAGGAGGGCCCCGCGCTCGAGGTAGTCCGTGGAGTGAAGCTCGACCTCCGCGTAGAGGTCGGACCAGTCGGGCGGGAGGCGGGAGAGTAGCGCGTCCCACTGCGCGGCGAGCGCGCGCCGGTCGCCCCCCGGGGCGGGAGCCCGCGCGGCCTCCGTCGGCTGCTCGTGCCCGACGAGCCTCAGGCGGCCCCGGATCCCGCTCGCGTCCAGCCGCGCGAGCATCCGTCGCACGAGCTCGGGCGTCGGCGCGAGCCCCTCGCTCGCGCTATGCACTTGCAGGCGGAACGTTCCGCCGTTCCGCCCGGGAGTGGCCGGGGCGAGGATGAGCGCGGCCCGGTCGGCCTGCTCCGGGTCCTCGACCGTGACGTCCACTCGCGCGCGCTCCCATCCGCGGGGGAGCCCGCGCACCGCCTCCTGGAATCTCTCTGCGAGCGCCAAAGCGGGACAGATCTTATGGCTCGACCGCCGACGCGTGCCCGATTGGGGCTTGCTAGCTTGTCGTCGCCGTGGCAACGCTCGAGGAAAAGGGGCAGACCGTCTCCAGCGAGCGCCTGAAGGACTTCCTGCGAGAGATGCTCCTGATCCGTCGCTTCGAGGAGCAGGTGGAGGAGCGCTTCCGCGCCGGGGAGCTGCCCGGCTTCCTGCACGTCGCCATCGGCCAGGAGGCGGTTGCGGTGGGGGTCTGTCGCGCGCTCGAGGAGGGCGACGTGATCGCCTCCACGCATCGAGCTCACGGGCACACGCTCGCGAAGGGCACGCACCCGAACCAGGTGATGGCGGAGCTCTACGGGAAGGTGGAGGGGTGCAGCCACGGCTACGGCGGCTCCATGCACCTCTACGACATCGAGCGCGGCAACCTCGGCGCGAACGCCGTGGTCGGCGGCGGTCTTCCGGGGATCGTTGGCGCCGCGCTCGCCTTCAAGATGCGCGCCGAGCCGCGGGTCGCGGTCGCGTTCTTCGGCGACGGGGCGACGAACATCGGAACGTTCCACGAGTCTCTCAATCTCGCGCAGCTCTGGCAGGTTCCCGCCGTCTTCGTGTGCGAGAACAACAAGTACGCGGAGTCGACTCCTGCGAAGCAGCACCTGCCCATCGAGGATCTGACGAAACGCGCCGAGGCCTTCGGCATGACCGCTCTGGCGGTGGACGGCCAAGACGTCCAGGCCGTCTACGACGCGGCGAGAAGGGCGCTCCGGCATGCGCGCGAGGGCAAGGGACCCGTCTTCGTCGTCGCCGATTGCGCCCGTCTCACCGGCCACTACGTCGGCGATCCGCAGGTCTACCGGCCGAAGGAGGAGGTGCGTGAGCTTCGCCAGACGCGCGACCCCATCGAGCTCCTGCGCGCGAAGCTCGAGCTCCCTCCCGAAGAGTGGGAGGAGATGGACCGCGAGGCGACCCGCCTCGCCGCGGAGTCCGTCGAGTTCGCGAAGAAGGGCACGGACCCGAAGCCAGAGGACGCGCTCAAGAACGTCTATGCCTGAGCTCTCCTATCGGGAGGCAATCCGTGACGCGATGAGCGAGGCGATGCGGCGCGACGACGACGTCTTCATCATGGGTGAGGACATCGCCGAGATGGGCGGCTCGATGGGGGTCACGCAGGGGATGCTCGATGAGTTCGGCCCCGAACGCGTCCGCAACACCCCGATCTCGGAGATGGCGATCGTCGGAGCGGGGATCGGCGCGGCCGTCGCAGGCATGCGCCCGATCGTCGAGGTCATGTACCAGGACTTCATGACCCTGGCGATGGAGCAGCTCGTGCAGCAGGCGGCGAAGCATCGCTACATGTCGGGCGGGCAGGTCAAGGTGCCGCTCACGATTCGCACGCAGGGCGGGGCCGGCTGGTCGCCGGGAGCCCAGCACGCGCAGCAGGTGGAAGCGTGGTTCCTCCACGTGCCCGGCCTCAAGGTCGTCTTCCCCTCCACGCCCGCAGACGTCCGCGGCCTGCTCTGGAGCGCCATCTACGACGACACCCCGGTCGTCTTCTTCGAGCACCGGACGCTGTACGGGCTCAAGGGCGAGGTGCCGGAGCAGATCGACGGGATCGAGCTCGGCCAGGCGCGGATCCATCGCGAGGGCGACGACGTGACCGTCGTCGCCACCGGTCGGCTCGTGCACGAGTCGCTCGCGGCCGCCCAGGACGCCGAGGAGGACGGGATCTCCGTCGAGGTCGTCGATCCGCGCACGCTGCTCCCGCTCGACGAGGAGACGATCGCCGGGTCGGTGCGGAAGACGACGCGTTGCGTCGTCGCCCACGAGGCGGTGACGCGCATGGGCTTCGGCGCCGAGGTCGCGGCAGTCGTCCAGGAGCAGGCCTTCGACTACCTGGACGCGCCCGTCGAGCGTGTCGGCGCGAAGTTCTGCCCGATCCCCTTCGCTCCGGTCATGGAGGAGTTCGTCGTGCCGCACAAGGCCGACGTGCTCGCCGCGATCAGGCGGACGGTCGGGAGGCACTAGCCTGTCCAATCAGGTCACGCTCCCGCGTCTCGGCCAGGGAATGGAGTCCGGCACGATCGTGCGCTGGCTCAAGTCCGAAGGCGACCAGGTCGAGAAGGGCGAGCCGCTCTACGAGCTCGACACGGAGAAGGTGACGCAGGAGGTGGAGGCGGACGCGAGCGGCGTGCTGCTGAGAATCCTCGCCGGTGAGGGAGAAGAGATCGAGGTCGGCAAGCCGATCGCGGTCATCGGCGAGGAAGGCGAGGAAGTGGCAGCGCCCGAGGCAGACGGCTCAGCGACGGAGGAGAGGGAGGCTGCCGTCGAGGTCGCGGAGGAGGAAGGGGCCGAGGAGGGAGAGCCGGCGGCCGCGCGCGTGGAGGAGCGCGAACGCGGTCGGGAAGCCGGCGCGTCGGCTGCTCCGCCACCGGAGCTCGCGGAGCAGAGACAAGACGGCGGCCGGGTGAAGGCCTCGCCGCTCGCGCGCCGCATCGCGCGCGAGCGCGGTATCGACCTCGCCGCGCTGAGAGGCACCGGCCCGGAGGGACGCATCGTCGCCGAGGACGTCGAGCGCGCTTCCGCCGGGGAGATCCCTGCGGCGGCGCCAGGAGCCGCCCCGGCGATCGCTCCGGGTGAGGTCGAGGTGATCCCGCTCACCGGCATCCGCAAGGCGATCGCTCGCCGTATGACCGAGGCCTGGGAGGCGCCCGCCTTCCAGATCGCGATGACCGCCGACATGGCAGCGGCGATCAGTCTGCGTCAGGCGCTTGTCGAGCGCACCGAGGAGGGGGGCGCCCGCCCGACCTACTCGGACATCCTCACGAAGGTGTGCGCCGTCGCACTCGTGCGCCACCGGGCGATGAACGCGCTCTTCCAGGGGGAGGAGATCCACCTCCACCCGACGGCGAACGTCGGGATCGCCGTTGCAGTGCCGAACGGCCTCCTCGTCCCGGTGCTCCGAAGCTGCGAGGCGAAGACGATCGCGCAGATCGCGACCGAGCGCGCCGACCTCGTCGTGCGCACCCGGGCGGGCAAGCTCCGCCAGGAGGACCTCGAGGGCGGCACGTTCACGATCTCGAACCTCGGCATGTTCGGCGTGGAGCGCTTCGTCGCCGTCCTCAACCCGCCCCAGGCCGGCATTCTCGCCGTGGGGGCGATCGAGGAGCGCGCCGTCGTCCGAGACCGCGCGGTCGTCGCGCGCCCGATCATGGAGATGACGCTCTCCTGCGACCACCGCTCGGTCGACGGGGCGACCGCGTCCGAGTTCCTGAGCACGGTGAAGGACTTCCTGGAGGAGCCTGGTCTGGCGTTGTGAGCATCTGGTACCGGGTCAGCAATCTCGAGGTCGCGCGCGCCTTCTACACGGAGGCGCTCGGCTTCCAGGAGGCGTACGTGGACGAGGAGGACCGCTGGGCGCGGCTCGTCCGCGGCGACACGGAGGTCGCGCTCGCCGAGGGCAAGCCCGAGAACAGCGAGGCCGTCGTCACGCTCGACGTGGAGGACGTGAGGGCGGAGGCGGAGCGCCTTCGGGCGGCCGGCGTGGAGATCGGCACCGTGGTCGAGATTCCCGCCACGATCAGGCTCCTCGACGTCTACGACCCCGACGGGAACAGGCTCCAACTCTCCGAAGACATCTAGACGTCTCCGGCGTCCGCCGAAACCGTTACCTCCTGCGAGGGATCGCGGCCGAGGGCGTTCCTGCCGTTCTCTCGTACGACCGGATTGAACCCCGGGTCACGGCGAGAGGGCGGCGCAGGGGCCGCCCTCCCGTCTTAAGCATTTCCCCCGGTGGAGGGATACGGAGAGTCGCCGCGCTCCCCATCCTGAGACAGAAATCCACTAGGAAGGGAATAGGCATGCGGCATTCGATCTGGATCTACCGGCTCACCCTCATCGCGGCGCTCGTGGTGGCTTCAGGCGCCGGGCTCAAGTGGGGGTAATGCCCGTGGCGCAAGCTTTTGTCTGGACCCTGCGGCTCTCGCTCCTCGCGGCCCTCGTGGTTGCCTCGGGCGCCGGCCTCAAGTGGGGCTAGCCGCCTAGACCCGATCTCATGACGCGCCCTGATTTCCAGGCGCGCGCCCTTGTCGCCGGCACGGTCGGCGTCGGCGCGGTGCTGCTCGGCGTCGCAGCGCTCGAGACCCGCGGCGTTCCGCTGGGAATGCTTGTCCTCCTCGGCGCGGCGGCGCTCCTCACCGAGCTCATCGTCGTCCCTCAGGACGAGAGCTCCTTCGACCCTCGCGATCGCACGGCCTTCACGTTCTCCGCGAGTGTCCACATCGCCGCCGTGCTCCTCCTCGGCCCCTGGGCGGCCGCGCTCGTCGCCGCGTTCGGGGTGCTCGTCGCGGACGGCCTCTCGGGGACGCCGCTCCGCAAGCTCGCCTTCAACGCTTCGGCCTCCGCGCTCGCGGCGGGGGCGGCAGGGGGAGCCTTCCTCCTGGGGGGCGGCGAGGTGGGCCGGATCGACCTCCCGGCCGACTTCCTCGCCATCGGGCTCACGGCGGTCACGCTCTACAGCGTCGGCGCGCTTCTCGTCAGCACGGTGGTCGCTCTCGCGGGCGGCATGCCGCTTTGCCCGGCCGTGCGAGAGGGATTCGTCGGCGGGCTCGCTTCGTCTGTCTGCGAGGCGGGCCTGGGCCTTGCGCTTGCTGCCTTCGCGGAGGCTGAGCCCTGGGCCGCGGCGGCGCTCTTCCCGCTCGTCGCGGCCGTGTACCGCTCGCACGAGCGCCTCGTCACGCTCCGCCGGGAGACCGCAAACGCGCTCGAGACGTTCGCCAACGTGGTGGACGAGCGCGATCCACACACCTATCGGCACTCCGCGCGCGTCGCCGAGCACGTCCGTTCACTTGCGGAGGCCCTCGAGCTGCCCCCGCGGGCGGTCGCTCAGCTCCGCTGGGCGGGCCGCCTCCACGACCTCGGCAAGATCTCCGTGGACGCGGCCATCCTCCGCAAGCCGGGCAAGCTCGAGGGGGAGGAGTGGACGGCGATGCGGCTGCACCCGCGACTCTCCGCGCGCCTCCTGCGACGGTTCCGCTTCGCGGGCGAACAGGCGAAAGCGGTCGAGTACCACCACGAGCGCTTCGACGGCACGGGCTACTACGGCATCGCGTCGGCGGAGATCCCGCTCGCGGCGCATTTCCTCGTCGTCGCTGACAGCTTCGACGCCATGACGAGCGACCGGCCGTACCGCGCCGGACTCGCCGAGGAGGTTGCCCTCGCGGAGATCGAACGCAACACCGGCTCTCAGTTTCACCCGGGGGTGGCAAAGGCCTTCGTCGCGCTTCGGCGCGGAGAGGATCCGCGTGCCGTCCTGACGCCCGCCGAGCGCGCCGAGCTGCGCCGGCTCGGGAGCGCGCGGCCGCGACTCGACGTGCGCCGGGTCCTCGCGCCGAGGCCGGAGCTCCTCGGAGCGGGCGGTGTTGCCGCTTCGCTCCTCGCCGTCGGGGCAGGACACCCGTCGCTCGCCCTCCCGGGCCTCGCGGTCGCGCTCGCGGGCGTCGGGCTGCACGCGTGGACGCGACTACGCGCCCGCCGGCTCCTCGCCGGGCTTCGCCGGGCAGCGGAGGCCGAGGTTCCCGCCGACGTTCTCACGGGCCTCGTCGGTGAGCTCTCGCGTGCCTGCCCGCTCCGCTGGGCAGGCGTCGTGCGCTGGCGAGAGCGGGAGTGCGTCGGCGTACTCGAGCTCGAATGCGGCGATGGGACTACCCTCGGGCCCAGCCAGGAGGGCCTCACGAGCTGGCTCGTCCGCGAGGCTGAGGCTGCCACCGGACCGCTCGTGGCGCCCGGCTTCGAGCTGGGGCGGCGCGACCCGCACCTCGTGCTGCCGCTCCGCCGCGGGCCTGCGCTCGACGGCTACCTCGTCCTCGCTGTGTCGAAACGCGTGCCGCGGCCGGTCGAGGAGGCGCTGGCCGAGTCGGCCGAGGCT